>NZ_JACVWV010000020.1 GCF_014534705.1 Wolbachia endosymbiont of Pentalonia nigronervosa
TTGGATCTATTTTTCGGATAAATCTGACATTTTTTGATGGTTCCAGGCTTTCACCCAAAGCTCTGTAACCTCTGCCTTTGACTTTCCTTTTTCCACCAAAGACACTGCTTTTTCTCTTAAATCTATACTATATACCATCACTTTTCCTACTCACTAATAGTATATTATACCCTTATCATTCGCTTTTGAAAGTACTATAACACTCAGATTGCTCTTTGAAGCAAATACTAAAAATCTATTAATACCTGTGATAGTTTGATAGTTAAATTTCCTTTTTTTGTCTCAGTTAGAGTTATAATAAATATTATGTTATAATTTAACTATGATGAGAATAAGATCACATGTAAAAAAAAGATTAAAGAAAAAATTTGTAATATTTACAATGTTATTTATCACTTTAATTGTTTTATATCTTTCAGTGAAAAGTACAGATAACATTGCTAACCAAATTAGAGTTAAGGAAATAAATATAGGAGCTAACAATGAAAAATAAACAGTCAAAAGATAAAAAAGAAAATTTTTACATAACATATTTTTTAGATGCTTTAGTTTCTGAAAAGTCTTCTACACAAAACACTTTAGAAAGTTATAGATCAGATCTATGTCAACTTGATGAGTTTTTGTCAGAAAGCAATACTACTCTACTGAGTGCAGATAAAGCTACTCTTAAAGAATATTTGGACTTCCTGTGTAAACAAAAAAATTATAAAGGTAGTTCTGTATCAAGAAAAATATCTGCTATAAAAAATTTCTATAAATGCCTATTTAATGATGGAGTGATAGATTCTAATCCTGTTCCAGCTAATGATGATGAATTTAAAAACCAAAAATCTTCACGTCCTTTGCCTAAGTATTTAAGTGTTGAGGAAATCATTTTGATGATTAATACAGTAAGGAAATTATCAAATGGGTCTAATAAAGAAATAAGTAATAAAAGGCTATGCGCTGTCCTAGAGATTCTTTACTCTTCCGGTATGCGTATTTCTGAGCTTATTAACATAAAATTGCATGAGGTATTGAAATTAGTAAGCAATAGTAATAAAGAATGTTATATAATAATAAAAGGAAAAAATGGCAGAGAAAGGCAAATTCTTTTTAGTGAACAAGCAATACAAAGCCTAAAAAGCTATTTATCAATTCGTGAAAATCTTATTCCTAAAGACAAACATTCTGATTGGTTATTTCCAGGTGAGAAGCATAACAGGCCAATCACAAGGCAGAGGATTGGTCAATTAATGAAAAGTTTAGCAAGAAAATGTGGTATTGATGAGACCAAAGTGTCACCACACGTGATCAGACATTCTTTTGCTACCCATCTATTGAACAGTGGAGCAAACATTGTGTTAATACAAAAAGTGCTTGGTCATACTAATCTTTCTACAACACAAATATATACTCATGTTGCTAATGAAAAGCTCAAGAATAAATTAACTGATTCACATCCTATAGCTCGAATGGCAAATAATTAACTATAAGTAAATGATGTAAGAGAAGCTTTTAGTGATTTTTAATCTATTATTTAATTTACTCCTTGTACTGTGGGAAGTGCTCTATACTTTAGTTGCTCTTCCCATAATTTTTTTTCCTTCATACATAATAACCTTTTTTCTTGTATATGCAGTAAAGGTTACTTTATTCTTTCTTTACCTATTATGTGGTATTAAGTATGAAGTAAAAGGAGTAGAAAACATACCAAAGCAACCTTTTATAATTGCTTCTAAGCATCAATCTCCTTTTGAAACATTCATTTTCATCATTTTATTCAAAGGAGCAGTTTTTATCTTAAAACAGGAGCTCAAGTGGATTCCATTCATTGGATTACATCTTATGGCATTGAAAATGATTTTTATTAATCGTTCAGATGGAGTAAGTTCTTTGCGTAATACAATCAGATTAGCAAAAACTCGCATCAGGGAAAACAGAAGTATAATAATATTTCCAGAAGGTACAAGAACAACCGCAAAATACGGTGTAAAATATCAGCCAGGTGTTGCTGCTTTATACAGCGCATTGTCTGTTCCTGTATTGCCTATCGCTTTAAATACCGGTTTATTTTGGCCAAAGAGTATACTTTCCTTGAAAAGAAACCCTGGAAAAGCGGTAATAGAAATATTACCTCCCATATACCCTGGGTTAAATAAGAATGATTTCTTACAAAATTTAGAAAAAATTATAGAAGAGAGAAGTAGCCAGTTGATTTTGCAAAAAAACTAATATTGCAAATTAATAAAAATTTTTTATAATATAGAAAATACAGTGTTTTAGGATTAGTACATGGCAAACCATAAAAGTGCTCAAAAAATGATAAAAGTAATAGCAAAACGCACTTTAATAAATAAGATGCGTAAGAGTAGGGCGCGTACTGCTGTTAGGAAATTAATTGATACAATAAAATCTGGTGATAAAGAGAATGTTGTTCTAGCATTTCGTAATGCCGAGTCTAATTTACACAAATGTGTGAATAAAGGCGTAATTCATAAAAATACTGCTGCACGCAAAATAAGCCGTTTAAATGCAAAAGTCAAAGCATTAATGACTGCATAACATGGTTAGTATAAAATTGGGTGTATATTATTCAATCTACATGCCCTATATAGAATCAAAGGTTTAAGTAGTATGGATAAAAAAGCATTGTTAAAATTAGATAACGGTATAGAAGTTGAATTGCCGATATTAAGTGGAACGGCAGGTCCTAGTGTATTAAGTGTAAAAGATTTATACAAAACCACAGGGCTGTTTACTTATGACCCGGGGTTTGTTTCCACAGCATCATGTTCTTCTTCAATTACATTTATCGATGGTAATGAAGGAATATTAAGATACAGAGGATTTGATGTTAATCATCTAGCAAAAAATTACGATTTTACATCAGTTATTTATTTATTACTCTATGGTACGTTACCAACTCCAGAACAATATGAAGAATTTCTCTTGAAAACACATAAAATATCAGAGCAAGTTGTAAACGTTATTAAGGCATTTCCTAATAGTGCACACCCTATGTCGATTCTAATTGCGTGTTTTGCAAGTTTAGCTGCATCCTATCATGAGCAGTATGGTAATAATGTTAATAGTCAAGATCTAAATTTTGGTATTTCTGCGATATTACAAGTGCCCGTTATTGTTGCAATGATTTATAGACATATTAATGATCAAGAATTCATAAATGCAGATGGCGAATCGAGCTATAGTGGAAAGTTTTTAAAGATGATGTTTAACAGTAGTGAAAAAATTCATCTATTTACTAAAGCCTTAGATAAAATATTCACTCTGCATGCTGACCATGAACAAAACGCTTCTACAGCTTCTGTGAGGCTTTCAGGGTCTGCAGGCTCCAATTTATTTGCATCCCTTGCTGCAGGAGTAACAGCACTTTGGGGACCAGCACATGGCGGTGCTAATGAAGCAGTGATCAACATGCTCAAGGAAATAGAGCAAAGTGGAAATGTAGATCAGTTTGTTACAAAAGCTAAAGATGATAAAGATCCATTCAAGTTAATGGGGTTTGGGCATCGTGTCTATAAAAATTATGACCCACGTGCACGGATATTGAAAGATATTTGCCATGAAATCTTAGATAAATCAGAGCAAAATAAGCTATTAGAAATTGCAGTGAAACTCGAAGAAATAGCTTTAAAAGATGAATATTTTATCGAGCGGAAATTATATCCAAATGTCGATTTTTATTCAGGTATAATAATGACTGCTATGGGGATACCTTCAAAAATGTTCACGCCAATCTTCGCTCTTGCCAGAACCACAGGTTGGGTTGCCCAATGGTATGAGATGGTGCGTGATAAAGAAACAAAAATTTATAGGCCAAGACAGTTATATACTGGTGAATAAAAAATTTATAGTTGCCTTAAGTAAAAATATAGATAATATTATCCCTATGTAAAATTTATAGGTCATCTATGAGGTTAACACTAGTACTTTTTTTATTCTTTCTTTTGCACAACAATGCTAGTGCTAAAGTTATTCTAGATAAAAAAATATTTTACACAGAGTTAAATGGGAATATTGATTTGAAATTTGGTTATGCTTTTAACCAGAGTACTTTCGGAGATAAACCTAAGGACAAAATGTCAAGTTGTCCAAATTTAAGTCTTCGTTACCTGCAACGCGTCCATCCAAACACCCAAATGGGTTTTTTTGTTAAAGTAGATGCTCCAGACGTCATAAACTCACGTACCATCGATATAAAAGAATTAGATATAGCACAAGGATATTTTATTATAAAAAACAAAGGACTTGGATCGATAGAGTATGGTCGCAAGGACTTAGTTAGTCAGGATATGCTAATCAACACTTCAAAGATTTGTGCTGCTGCTGGTGGAGTCAGTGGTGATTGGGCAAATTATGCAAATTTGCGTGGCGAGCATAAAAAGTCTGACGGGGCCGGATATGATAAAGATATTGTCTTTTGGGTAAAACCTAATATTTATAGTGATTATAACGGATTAAAGTGCAAGTCAGGCACATCAGTAATTAGTTATATTTCTCCTGAAATTTATAACTTTCAGTTTGGACTGAGTTACGTTCCGAAAGAAAATAATTTACATTACAGCAATCTGATTGGCGCAGGTCTTTCTTACAAGGGTAGTCTTTCAGAAGACATAAGTTTTACCGCTGCTGCAACTGGTGAATTTGCAAGGCAAAATTATACCGATGAAACGGAGTGTCTAAGTAATCCTAATTGCAACAATCAACTTAGGCATTGGAATTTGGGAATAAACGTGAAATGCTTTAATCTTAACTACATCTTTTCATATGGAAATGGTGGAAACTCAGGCAGAAGAGTGAATGTTGTATCAGGAGAGGAAAAAAAAGGAGAAGTGAAGAATACATACTATATCAATGCAGGAGTTGCATACCATTCTGATGCCAGCAAGTTAAGTTTCACTTATTTTACTAGTGGCAGAGAGATAGCTGACTCAGGTACAAATGAGCTATCATCATATGCTGTAAGCCTTGAGTATCCTTTATTTATGGGCACTTCATACTATTTCGATGCTATAAAATTTTACACTAAAGAACCTAAAGTACAGAATAATAACTCTGGTTATGTGTTTTTAGCTGGATTAAAACTTAACTTTTATCCAGCTTCCATTGGCCTAAATTAGGCTATGGTCATGAGAGTTGTAGTTGTCAGTGCAGTTGAACATTTCTCCTCCTAAGCCATTGATTAGGTAGAGGTCATATTCACTGTGTTGATCTGCTAACTCTATACTATTTTGCGTTTCTAAGTTAAAGCTGCCTGAATCTGATAGTAAATCATAATTCAAGTTCTCTACTTTACTAATACTGTTTATTACATCTCCTTTTTCATTTGCGATAACCAATTTATAGTCATCACCTAACTTCATCACTTTGATGGATATTTTATCTTTAGGTAACACTATGTATTTTTTCTCTTGGTCATCATGAATAAAGAATTTGTCCTCCCAAAAATAATACTTTTCCTCTGGTAACGCACCAAGCTTATACTCTGAAACATGCAATTTATTCCAAAACTCTAACACAGGTTGCTTTTCCGACTCTTTTGCTTCCTCATATAGAGCTCTCATATCATAATAGTCTATAACAACGTTTGCCTTGTATTTTCCTTGTGAATATTCATCATGGCTTTTCTCTATTTTCACAATTGTGTCTTTTAAAATCACCGGTTCTTGCTGTTTTACCTCTGTGTCTTTTAAAATCACTGGTTCTTGCTGTTTTACCTCTCTCTTTTCCTTAACAGAATGTAAACTATTACTCATAGTATTTTTATCGTCTTGCAGTTCATTCGATTGGGTTGATCGATCAGGTTGAACATGCTGATCGTGTACACTATTACTCATAGTATTGTGATGGTCTTTCAGCTCATTTAGTTGAGATTGATTTCTTATCTGTTCTTCAACCCATCCCTTGAATTCTGAATCGTAGTTTTTTAAATTTTCTATGAATTCATTAAAAAGTTGATATCCACGAGTTGTTTGCTTTGCTACCTGATCTGCAGCTACACGTTGTGAAAATTGGGAAAGGTCAACTAATAATTTATCCATCATACCTTGGTGTTTATCTTCAAGAAACTTTATTACCTGCTCTATTTCTGAATAACAATTTTTACTATAATAGCCGTCACGTATTATCTCATCTATCTTCAGATTTTTGCTTTTTATTTCGGAAAGAGCATTAATATCTTCACGGTCATTTATATGATTGCCATTTTCTAACCCAGCAACATAGAGTGCCATACCTTCACGTACTGCTGTAGGTAAAATATAGCTCAAACCAAGATTTGTTAACTGCATTGCATGCCCAATTTCATGCTCTAGTGTGCTTTGATTCACATTTCCTTCCTGATCAAGATAGACATATACATCAGCACCATTACCACCTACAGCATGCTTATCAGAATCGAAGTTATTCATCGCTGTATAACTAACAACACCCTTATCCATAGTTTTTCCCATACTTTTTAAGTATTCCTGATAATCATCAAAGCTGTTCAAGATATAAACATCAATTTTTCTCTCATTATCAGAGTTATTAAAAGCGTGCTTGAAGTTATGCACAGCATCTCTAATACTGTCCCTTATTATATCTAGTCTACCATGGTCTAAACTATGCTTTATGTTTATATTAGTTTTACCATGAGAATCAGTATCATTATACGGAAGATGCGATATTTCACTATCCATGTATTTCACTATTTCAGTGCTACCTATCTTCTTAGCAAGAGCAAGAGGTGTACATTTATTTCCTTGCCCTTGGCCCTTAATATGAAGATCGGCTCCTGCTTCCATTAAATATTTTACCGTATCCAATTGATTACGTAATACAGCTGAGTGCAGTGGAGTATATCCATTAGTCAGGAAATTTATATCTGAACCTTTTTCTATTAAGTATTTTACTACTTCTATATGTCCATGAGCAGCAGCAGAATGAAGCGGTGTACCCAGCCATCCATCTGCTAAAACATTAGTTTCAGCATGTGCTTCTTCTACTAAAAATTTAACCATATCTAAGTTACCACGTCTAGCAACTTCATGAAGAAGTGTTTCACCATATGTGTCATAATTTTGACCATCAGTTGCTACAGATGTGAATAATGGTCGGCTTACATGCACATTTATACGAGCATTTACATCTGCACCTTTACTAATTAAATATTCTGCCAATTCTTTATTACCATGAATCACAGCCACAAAGAGTGGTTTATCTATGTGCATGCCCAAATTGATATCAGCATTGCCTTTTTCTACTAAAAACTTTACTATCTCTTTATTGTTTGACCTAACAGCATAAGAAAGTGGTGTAATTCCGTCTTCATCTTGAATATCTACTTCTGCACCTTTATGTATTAAAGTTCTTACTTTTTCAAATGCATTTTCAAACACAGCTCTATGCAAAGGAGTATAACTTGATGAATCTCGCTTATCTAAATCTTCTCCTCTTAAGATTTCATTTTGCATAGAACTCTCTGAATATGATCTATTACTTGCTTGCTTATCCAATGTTCTTGCACCAGATGATAGTTCTTCTCTATGCTGTGTGTTATCAACCCTACTTTCTTGTAAGTTAACTGAAGTACTGTGCTGTGTTGGCTGATCAGACTGCATTCTCTTACTTCTTACATGAGAATTCTGTGATGTAGCTTCGTGCTCCTTTTGTTGTTCATGTGTCTGCCCACTATGGATGCTACTAGCGTAATCATTGACAATCTTTGTTGGACTATTTTCATCATTTTGCTCTTCATGCACTTGCTGTTTAGATTGTGTTTCTTTTATAAATATTTTCTGATGATCAGTGTATCCTTTATTAGTATCCCCTATGTCTCCTCTACCTTGATCAAAAGTTATTCTTTTACTTCCATTTCCCATATCTTTAATTTCTACTTGAGGTGAAACGGATGCTAAAAAGTCACTGTAGCTATAGTTGTAATCAACAGAGAAAAATATTTTATCTTTAAAATTATGAAAATTATTAGATAACATCCCTATATCTTCTTCATTATGCGATAATTTTACCTTAGTGAAATACGTTTGATCATTTAGCCGAATTATTTCTCCTCTTGAATTCCTTTGTATGTTGTAATCATTTGGATCATATTTAATAGCAAAAAGTGTACCAGGTTCGTATCTGTCCAAGTTTATAAGTCCTATATTTACATGTTTATGAGAATAATCTCGTTTTTCATATTCATGCGCAAATATAGGGTCAATATATTTATACTCATCTGGTATGTTAGAACACTCAACACCGTTTTCTGTTGCAGGAACCAGCTTATTCTCGCCATTTTTTTGCACTAGTTTTAGGTGTGTAATATTGCTTGGTAACTCAAATCTTATATCCTTGCCGTGATCATGAATAAATAATTGACTTGCTTCTCGACCTTTTACATCATGCCTTTCTTCAGTTACATAAAAGCCTATGTTTTTGAATGTGTGTAAGGATTGACCTCCTTTACTTACCACAGCTTCATATACATCATCATCTGTTCTATCAGTACCTTGGTCGTTCAACAAATCCCCTTTCTCTACTATGATTCCGTGTTGTTTTTGCTCATCAGAATATTGCGCAAATTTTGAATCTTTATGATTTAAAATTTTAGTGTTATTAAGCAATAAAGAATCTAAATTTTCTTCCTTTATGTGGTTCATACTAGGATTTAACAATTCATTCTCATGTAAATGAGATTCTTTGAAATATTCGTCACTCTCAACCTTTCTTCCATCTATGAAAGAAGCTTTATAATGTCCATTCTCTTTTGTGATTGTCATGTAAGCACCACCTTCATATTGCACATTTAAGCCGTGCAATATGTCTTCAAAAATGAAAGTATCTTTAGTTTGACCTTCGACTTGTTTAAAAAAGCCAGCTTCACTTGACAACTCTCCGATTTTTACGTCTCCATCATATACAGACAGCGCTCCTTTATTTCCATGACCAAGTGCTTTTAGAGATAATACTTTACCATTTTGCAAAGTGATATTTTCTATCAAATTTGAGTCAATGTTAACTAACCCATCTAATATCTTATCAACATCAATATCCTTCTCTGCTTTTATCTTTGCCAACCCGGCACGAATTATATTATCAAACATAGAGCTTTTCAAATTCTCATATCTTGACGAAGAATTAACAGAATTGTATTCCTCCATCATCTCTTGATAAGAAATTTCTCGACTGTGATACTTACTAATAACTTCAGAAGCTTCTTGTCTAATACTCTCATCTAACTTTTGTAATTCTTGTTCCAGATTTTCTTTCAAACTCTCTTTATAATGCGATATTACCCTAAAAGCCTGCTCTTTATATTCTAGAGTGTTCTTATACTCATTGCCCTGTTTATCACAGTAAGTGAGCTTATGCTGTCCATTAGGTGCTTCTATAACTTTTAAAAAGTTGTATTCTCTTGATATATCTAAATTATCATTTGTTGCTCTATTTATCGCACGAGCATAATTATGTACTGATACGTGCTCCACTGGTGAAAAGCTTCCTACATTTCCTCCATCTATTTTATTTATATCTGCTTTGTAGTATGATACATCTTTGATTTCTCCATTTATTATCTCCTTCTTAATTCCTATAAATTCCCCTTTTTCGATTTGCAAAGCATTGATATCTTTCATTGCAACTTCTGTATTATGAGCAGCAAGCCAATCTTTAAAATCATCGTTGTTCTGTATTATTTCATTTAAAAAATTCTGTGATTTTTCTGAAGCACCTACACGTAAAGTTTCCATGTAATCTTTCAACAAATGTGGATTTTTTTCTTGTAGATACATTACTAGAGCATGCCCAGTTTTGTAAACTAAGCTATTTTGTTCACCCTCATCTGAATATTGTAATTTTAGAATTTCATCTAAATTCAGTTCTTTTGCTTGAGTTTTATCAATACTAGACCCTTGAGAATTGAATTTATGATCCGAGAGATGTTCACAATAGTCTGAGATTCCTTCCATTAATACCGTAGGTAAATCTTTACCTCCTGTAGCTAAGTAAGTTAGACCGTGTGCTAATTCATGCTGCAGGTTATGAATATCACCTTGCTGATATACATACATTTCAGCAAAAACGTCAGATTCTCCTCTGTAGTAACATTTACCTCCTTCATCTCCAAGACCAAAATTGAAATTTTGGTTGCCACCAAGGTACGTATAATCAGCTTTATCATCAAATACATAAATTTTCAAAGTTTGTTCTGAATTGCTGCGTTCTAGACCAAAATAATCTTTAAAATGATCAATTGTTTCTTTTACTTCCTTTTCAATATTAGGAATTTTCGTTGCTTTCAAATTATGAGAGTAAACCTCTACCTTAATATTTAGATCATCAACTTTAATAATCTGAGGTGCATTAAACCCTTTGTCATTATTGTTAAAATATTGTTCAGTGGTTATGTTATAATTTACTCTTCGACTCATTCTGTCCTCCAATTTAAAAAGTGCTTATATAAAGGATAGAGGATGCTTTTTAAAAAAGTGTAAATTTCAATATTAATAAAATTAATATCTTAATAAAGAGATATAAATACTTAATTAGGCTTTGATTTACTCACTAAAAGCCTCTTCCCATGTGCCCTGAGTTGCTGCACGACTATACTCAGTTACCCTATTTTCAAAAAAGTTCGTATGTTCAACACCATTTAATATTTCATCCAACCACGGAAGTGGGTTATCATCTATATTATATATAGGTTTGAGGCCTAATTGAGTCAGCCTTCTATTTGCTATATATCGTATATAGCGCTTGACTTCATCTGCAGATAAACCATCTACAGCACCAAACTCAAAGGCAAGTTTGATAAATTCATCCTCAAGTCCTACAATTGTTTTGCATGCAGAGTATAACTCTTCCTTAAATTCATCATTCCAAATTTCATTATTTTCTTTAATGAACGTATTAAATAACATAATAATCGAATTGGTATGTAAAGTTTCATCACGTGCCGACCAAGCAATTATTTGTCCCATGCCCTTCATTTTTCCAAAACGTTGAAAATTGAGTAAAATTGCAAATGATGCAAATAATTGCAATCCTTCAGTAAAAGCACCAAAGATGGCTAGAGTTTTTGCCACATGTTTTTTATCATGCTTTTTGCTTTCTTCGAACTCTAGCATGTATTCATACTTTTTTCTCATACTGTCATACTTTAAAAATGCTTCATATTCGCTTTCAGGCATGCCAATTGTATCTAAAAGATAGGAATAGGCTGCAATATGTATTGTCTCCATATTAGAAAAACTAGCTAGCATCATACATATTTCTGTTGGTTTAAATATGCTTGAATAGTGCCTCATATAGCAGTTGTTTACTTCTATATCAGCTTGAGTAAAAAATCTAAAGATTTGAGTCAATAAATTCTTTTCTGCTTTTGAAAGGTTAGTTTTCCAGTCTTTCACATCATCAGCAAGAGGCACTTCCTCAGGTATCCAATGTATTCTTTGTTGCTGCAGCCATGCATCGTAGGCCCAAGGATAATGAAAAGGCTTGTATATTGGAGCTGATTCTAATAATGACATTGTATACCTATGACTTTTATTTAATTTAATGTTAAACGATATTATGAATCAGTCAAATTGACTTTTTGAAATTTGACATTAGATAATTTATCACTACTATAATAAAGTTATCGATTGTGGTAAAAAATGCGAGTACTAATATTCTTAATTTTATTGTTCTTAATAAGCTGCACACATACTATAAATGACCATGGAGTGCCAGGTATAGATGTTGAACTGTGGAGCCAGATAAAAATAGGTGATGACAAAGAAAAGGTTGTGCACTCTCTAGGATCTCCAACACTCATATCACAATTTGATGATAATGTTTGGTATTATGTTTCATATAGAATAAAACAAGCAAATTTTTTAGGAAGAAGAAAATATAGTGGTAAATCTCTGAAAATTTCATTTGATCGTGATGGTAAAGTTGCGGATATAGAAGAAACTGACACTTCAGAAAGATCTTTAGTTGCAGTTGATGATCAGCCTCGTCCTTCTCCTGAGTAAGATGCAGACGACGCACTCATGATAATACAGACTCATAACCCTTATCTATTTCAATCTTTTTGTGAGCCATAACACTAAATCGTCATCGAGAAGAACTTCCGTACCAGGATTAATGTATTGATATTTAATGGATGGTCTATTCTCAGCTCCATGGATCACACAATTTTAAGCAAATTTAACCACCTACAATCCGTATTTTTGCCATTTCTTCATAACTTTTTCCACTATTTCTTCGCTCATTTCAATTTTTTTCCCCCACTCGCGTTTTGTTTCAGGTGGCACCTTATTCGTTGCATCAAAACCAATCTTGCTGCCAAGCCCACTTTCAGGAGAAGCAAAATCCAGGTAATCGATAGGAGCGTTTTCTATGACGATTGTATCACGCGCAGGATCCATTCTTGTTGATATTGCCCACATTACTTCCTTCCAATCACGTATATTTATGTCATCATCCACAATTATTATGAATTTTGTGTATAAAAACTGCTTCAAGAATGAAACTATACCCATAATTATCCTTTTTGCATGCCCAGGGTAGGATTTTTTTATTGATACAACAGCTATTCTATACGAACAACCCTCAGGTGGTAGATAAAAATCTACCACCTCTGGGAATTGATTGATTAAAATAGGAACAAAAATTTCGTTTAATGCTTCACCAAGAATCGATGGTTCATCTGGTGGCTTACCAGTGAAAGTGCTGAGATAGATAGGATTTTTACGCATAGTAATTGCAGTAATATTAAATTCAGGAAATTGCTCAACAGAATTGTAATAACCTGTATGGTCACCGTAAGGCCCTTCATCACGGTATCTATCTAAACTGACATAGCCTTCTAAAACAATTTCAGAATGCGCTGGCACCTGCAGGGGAATAGTTTTGCAATTAACAAGTTCAAGAGGCTTCTTGCGTAATAGACCAGCAAATTGATACTCTGATAATGTTTCAGGCACTGGAGTGACAGCAGCAATAATTGTTGCAGGATCAGCACCAATTACAGCAGCAGCAGGAAATTTTATAGTGCCTCCCTTCTCCTTCCAACGTTTGTGATGACTTGCACCACCACGATGTGCAAGCCAGCGCATTAGAGTTGTTTTTTTATCTATCACCTGCAGGCGATATATCCCGAGATTAAAACCATCTTGTTTTTCGCTTGTTGGTCCCTTAGTGACCACTAATGGCCAAGTGATGAGAGGAGCAGGCTCATCGGGCCAACACGTTTGAATAGGCAGAATTCTTAAATCCACCTCATCTCCAGTTAACACTATTTCTTGGCATGGAGCATTTTTCACAACCTTATTCCGCATTGATAATACAGTTTTCAATAAAGGAACCATTTTTATTGCATCTCTGAAGCTTGTTGGTGGCTCCGGAGACTGCAAAAATGCTAAAAGTTTACCAAAATCTCTAAATTCTTCTGGATTTATATCAAGTCCCAAAGCGATTCTATCGATAGTACCAAATAGATTCACTAAAACTGGCATGTAACTTCCACCATTTTCTGTAACTACATTTTCAAAAATTATAGCAGGCCCTTTTTGTGATAATACCCTACGGTGAATTTCTGTCATTTCCAGCACCGTTGATACTTCTTCTTTAATTCTAATCAGATCTTTTTTTGCTTCTAAAGCTTTTATAAAATCCTGTAAATTGTTATATTTGGGCATACTTAATAGTATAAACCTGCTACAGATGTTTTTATAGCTAAAAATTTACAAAAATGCTAGTGCTGTTGCAGAAAAAACAGAACTAATCAACCACCAGGAGCAAGATCATGACTATGATCATCACCAACGGCTGGCGATGGACTTGGGGTAAAAGATTGGCCATAGTGAGATCCTTCATCATGTGCACCACCGAAGCCATTGAAATCATGACCCATACTCTCATTTGCATGTTGATAGTCACTTGGATCAATAAACCCTCCATCTTGTTGCACTTCATCACTACCACCGCTGCCATCTCCTTCACCTCCTGAGAGATACTCTATGACAGCTTCAATGACTCCAATACCAAATGGATTGCCCGATTTACCAAAAGCGGTTGCTAAAACACCACTGTCTAACCAACCAGAAAATACATTACTATAAGCAGTGATTACACCTTCATGACAAGTAGTCAACCACCACTGTATCGCTGCTAGAACTGTTGAAGCAGAATCACCGAAGCCAACACCAACACCTTTCTTGCCATCCCCTTGTTGTTGTTCAGCTTGTAACGATTGAACATGTGACCCACTCATGACTTACTCCAGTTTTTTATTTACAATTGTACCAGAAATATTATAAAATATCAATAAGAGATCTAGACTTTTTATATAATCATAATACAGATTCCTATTTTTCTCAGTTGATAATAGAGAAGATATAAATTTTGTTATGAGAAAGTAAATACATTTTTAATATTTTTATAAAAAGCTATAAGTATAAATTTTGTTGCTGTGCTGATGACCATTCTCAGGTTTTTAATGCTTTTTTTTACCATTTTTTGTACACACGTTGTACGTTATGATCATGGTACAAAAATTTTATTGCAACAAAATTCAGCACTAGCTTTGGAAGCGTCGATACCAGAAATCATATCTTTACCTATAGAGTTTCCTGATATTACAAATAGTAGTCAGCTTATTTCTATTGATATTAGTGATGAAACACCAGTAAAGGATTTATTGATTGAGATAGGAAAAATTTCTGATATTAATTTGGATATAGATCCAAAAATATCCGGCAACATTATTTTAAAGTTAAAAGACAAGAGTATAAATGAAGTAATCCAAAACATAGCTCAGAGTGCTAGACTACGCTATTCAGTGGACAATGATGTAATTAGGGTTGAGCAAGATTTGCCATACTTACAAAATTATTATGTTGACTTCATCAACATCCAACGCTCTGCTCACAGCAGTTTTGTCCTTAGCGATGATATTATTAACAGCAATGGAAATCCCACTAACGAAGGTTCAACCAATACGATGAAATCGCAATATAGTAGCGATCTGTGGGGTTCACTAGAGAAAGGCTTAAATATGATAATGGACGTTAATGGGATAAACGACGGTGAATTTCTTTGTCCCAATAGAGAAACAGGTGTAATTATTTTAAATGCTAGAAAAGATATCCATAAAGCTGTTGAAGAATACATTCACAAAGTTAAAAGACTGGCATCTTTACAAGTAATGATAGAAGCAAAAGTGGTGGAGGTTGTGTTAAATGATCAATATCCTTCTGGTATTAACTTAAATGATTTGCATAGTGATCAAGAAAATTCTACTACAGGCCTGAGCGTCGGTAGTTTAGAAAATTTAATAAAAAGTTTAGACAAATTTGGCACTTCAACAGTAATATCAAGTACTAGAGTACATGCTGCAAATAATCAGCAGGCAATGATCTCATTTGCTGAAAACTACGTTTATTTCACTATTGATGCACAAACAAGCACCGATAAGACTTTAATTACTAAAATAAACAGCGTTCCAATAGGTGTTGTATTAGTAATTCATCCAAGCATTAATATTGATACTAGTGAAATATTCATGGATGTACGTCCAACTTTATCAAGAATTAACGGTTATACTAAAGACCCAGGAATAGAATATATTGCCCAGCGAAGCAAAATAAAATTAAACAGCAATGTTCCACTTGTTGAAATAAGAGAGATGAATTCTATATTAAAAATTAAGAGTGGTGAAATTATGGTTATTGGTGGTTTTATAGAACGTAGAGAAGATAAGCAAAGTTTACGAGGGAAAAGAAAGCCTTCGAACAACATTAGAGCTATGGAAACTGTTGTGTTTTTAAAAGCAACAATTGTTCCGTCATTTGGTTTTTTGAGCAAAAAAGATAAGCATCCATATATGCTAACTATGCACAAAGAAAGTGTAGGAACATAAGAAGATGTTTGAACAGTTAAGCATATTTAAAATTTGCTATACAGTGATTACTCTTGAATAACTTGCTTGACTAGTAAAACTGGAGTTTACAAATGGCAGGAAACATAATTTTTGGCTTTTCAAGGAGTCAAAAGTGGCAATATTACCGGAAATCAAGGTTTTAGCAGATAGCGGTTATAGAGGGACCAAGCGATACAAATAAAACTAGACCTCTTTCAAAATTGGAAAAGAGCAAAAAATTAGTATAAAATAATAAATTTAAAAGTATGAGATACAAAGAAGTTAAGGAATTAGACAACGAAAAATACCGGCGTCTAACAGGAGTAAAAAAGGCAACTTTCGAGAAGATGGTAGAAATATTAGATAAAGAAGATAGGTTGAAGAAAGCAAAGAGCGGGCGTAAAAGCAAGCTCTGCATAGAAGACAGGCTACTTATGGCATTAGAGTATTTACGTGAATACAGGACATATTTCCACATAGGTCGAAGTTATGGTATGAGCGAAAGTAACAGCTACAAGATAATTAGGTGGATAGAAGATACGTTGATAAAACATCCGGATTTTAAGTTACCAGGACGAAAAGAGCTGCTAAAAAGCGAAACAGAATATGAAATTTTAGTGATAGATGCAACGGAAACACCAATCGAGCGACCAAAAAAAAGCAGAGAAAATTCTATTCAGGAAAAAAGAAAAAGCATAGTATAAAAACACAAATAATAGCAGAAAAAAAGAGCAAAAAAATAATTTGTACATCATTTTCAAATGGTAGAAGCATGATTTTCGGCTTTTTAAGGAGTCAAAAGTGGCAATATTACCGGAAATCAAGGTTTTAGCAGATAGCGGTTACAGAGGCTTGCAAAAAATTCACAAAAACGTTAAATTGCCGCATAGAAAGACGAAAAAGAAGCCATTAGATAAGGAAAAAAAGAAAGAAAATCAAGAGCTTGCAAGTCAAAGGGTGGGAGTGGAAAATGTGATAGGTTTGTTGAAAAGGTTCAAAATTATAGCAGATCGATATAGAAATAGACGCAAACGTTTTGGTTTGAGGTTTAATTTAATTGCTGGAATTTACAATTTTGAGTTGATGATATGAATTTTGAAAGAGGTCTAGTATATCACACCAGCAACTCAAAGAGCATCTTTATAGCTTCGTTATGGCCTACAATTATGCAAAACTCCTCAAGACTCTTAAGGGTCTTACCCCTTATGAATTTATATGTGATCAGTGGACAAAATTTCCTGATTTATTTATACTTCCATCACTCTTTGGGACCATACACCTAGTGCACAGAAGAAATTGTTGAGTTACTACTTCTTGACGTCTGTGTTGCATCTATTTTAGTGCTAGGTTTATTAGGTTTAAATGCTTGATGTGCAACCATGCCAGCTGTTAGTGTAATTGCTGCAATGGCAAAAATTGCTAGTGTTATAGGAAATGGCTGAACAAGAAGGACTCCGTTTGTAATAAGAAATGCTGCTACCCCAGTTTCAAGCGTTGCAGTTATAAGACAAACAAAAGTACATATTATAATTGGTTTAAGAAATTGCATTTTTTCTGCTGTCTCCAAAAATTGCTTCACCTTAATTTCCATAGCTAAGTCTATTGGAGTATTTCCATCTTGATTTTTAGCATGAATATCTGCGCCTGCTGCTACTAGAGCCTTTGCTACATCTATATTGGCATGCTTAGCAGCCCAATGTAAGGGAGTTTCTCCATACTTATCTTTAGCGTTAACATTCGCACCTGCTTTTACTAGAGCTTTTACTACTTCTGCATTAGCAGCGCAGTGTAAAGGGGTGTTGTCATGTTCATTTTGAGCATGCACATCTGCACCTGCTGCCACTAGAGCCTCTACTACACCAACATGGCCACTTTGAGCAGCCCAATGTAAAGGAGTTGCTTTATGTTGATCTTTAGCATTAACCTTTGCGCCTGCTGCTACTAGGTAGTGTAGACATTCAAAAAGAAAGGAGTTATAATAACAATTTTTGAGAGAAGCTAAGGATGTTATACGACTTAAAAGATAAGCAATGGGAAAGGATAAAGGAGAGTTTACCCGGAAAGAAAGGGGATAGTGGAAGGAGTGCAAAGGACAACAGAAAGTTCATAGCAGCAGTGATGTGGATAGGGCGAACA
>NZ_JACVWV010000021.1 GCF_014534705.1 Wolbachia endosymbiont of Pentalonia nigronervosa
CCATTTTTTCCCACTCCGGCCTCACTTTTTCCACGATTTTTTCAAATTCTTCTGTTTTTAGACCCGTTAATTGTCTGAAAATATAAGGGGTTTTTGCCACTTTTGCATAATTTATTGCCATTTTCTCTCACTAAAACTCTCATTTTATACGCTTTTTTTTGTTTTTCTACTTTTTTCCTCGTTTTGCAGGGGGTCTCTTTTTCTTCTTGTTGGTCAAGCCATTACAGAAGTCTATCATTTGGTTTAGGAAGTGCTATATAAATCAAAGAAGAGTAGCTTTTGAGAAAAATAAAATTGCCGTCAGAAATAGGTTTTGCAAGAGGTCTACTTTTTCTAGAGTGCAGCCTTTCGCTTTCTGAATATTATTTGTATCTTTTTCCAACTGCAACAAAGAACAAATCTTCAGGATTCAATAAAGACTTTGCTAGTTCATTTACTTCTTCTAATTTAACGTCATTAATATAATTTGAAAAATTATATATACGATTAATATCACGATTATTTGCCTGAATATTATCTAATTTTGCAATTATGCCATCATTATTAAACATTGAGAAAATATAAGAATTTATTACACTCACTTTTGTATCTTTAAATAGTTGTTCATCAAGTCCTTCTTTCTTAACCTTATTAAATACGTCTTTTACTGCTGATATAGCCTGATCAGCAGTAGAGTTATCAGTACTTAAAGCTCCAGCGATAATATTGCCATGCTTATTATTGAGAATGCTTGCATTGATGCTGTAAGTAATGCCAAGGTTTTGTCTTAACTCACGCATTAAGACTGAATTTAAACTCATTCCACCCAATGCATTGATCAAAACAATAGCATTGTAATAATTAGGGTCGTCGTAAGCTATACCTTTTTGCGCAAAAAATATAACGCTCTGAGGTATATCCATAAAAATTTGCTTACTTTCTGGTGGGCTAAAATTATCTTTTATAGGTATTTTTTTTACTTTTGATCTTTTTGACGGTAGCTTGGACAAATATTTATCTAATAATTTAGTTACTTCCTCTTTTGTTGTGGAACCAACAACACTGATCATTATATTGTCCTTAGCAAAATTGCGTTTTATGTAAGTTAAAATGTCATCCCTGGTGATGTTTTGTATAGTATATATAGTTCCAAAATCACTTTTTGAGTAA
Source organism: Wolbachia endosymbiont of Pentalonia nigronervosa (assembly GCF_014534705.1). Classification (GTDB taxonomy): domain Bacteria; phylum Pseudomonadota; class Alphaproteobacteria; order Rickettsiales; family Anaplasmataceae; genus Wolbachia. The sequence goes on from NZ_JACVWV010000021.1 coordinate 1,150, forward strand.
GGATGCTTCTTAAATAACAATTTATCTAATTCTCGTGCAGCAATGAAGTGAGGATCTTTTTCAAGATAATTAATCTGAACCTTAAGCATTTCTAAGACTCTATTAAACCCCTCAACATCAACTTTAGGACGCATTATAGCATCACTTAACAGTGAAATTCCCTCTTCTAAATTTTCAGATAAAGTATCTAATGAAACTGTAAAATTTTCTAAACCAGTATTAAAATTTAACCTCATCCCTTTGTCTTCAAGTATTTTAGCAAATTTTTTGGCATCATTTTTGCCTGATCCTTCTTGAATCACAAAGGAAGTAAAGTAAGAAAGACCCTGTTTTTCTGCATTTTCATACGCATAACCTGCTTCTTTAAATGTAATATTCAATGAGACCTTTGGCAGACTATTATTTTCAACAAATAAAAATTTTAATCCCTTCTTAGTTCTAACGTCTTCTACTTGAGTGTTTTCATTTGCATATAAATTGAAGCTTAAGCACAGAAAAAATAGCAGTATAATTTTATTTATTCTCATTATCGATATCTCCTTGAGGTAATAAACGACCAATTAATTTATTAGCAGAAAAAATAGTATGAATTTTAGCACTCATGTCTTCTAAGTTAACATTATCTACCTTGCTAGATGAGATATCTATTTCTTTGAAAGGAATATTTAATGCTAAATGCTCAGCATAAAAATTTGCAATAGAGGTCAAATCAGATAAGTTGTCAAATTGTGCTACTTTATACCTATATTTTGCACTTTCTAGTTCTTCGTCTGTTATTTTTTCATGCAGAAAATTACTAATAGAGCTCTCTAACTCTTTTTCTACTATGTCTAAAGTAACTCCGCTTTTTGGAATTACACTAATATCTACAAACCTATCACTAAAAGCCAAGCCATGATAATAGGCATCTACTGAAACTGCAATATCTTTATCTAAAACTAGATCTTTATACAACTTACTGGATTTGCCTCCACCCAATAAGTCAACTGCTAAATTAACAGTAAAAGTCTCATCTATATGTTTTAACGTAGGTACTTTGTAGCGAAAATATAGTACTGGCTCTTTTACCTGAGAACTTCTCACGGTTAATTCCATACTAGCATTATGCACTGGTTCTTGATTTGGATAATGCCTAACAACAGGTTTTGATTTAATAGCGCCATATTTTTCTTCTGCAAGTTTTAATACTTCATCAAATTCTACATCTCCTACAACAAGTAACATTGCATTGCCAGGATGATAATAATTATCATGAAATTTTTCTATGTCATGCTGGTTAAAGGTATTGATATCTACATCCCACCCAGCAATGGGTCTACCGTATCCTGTGCGATAAAATGCATTATTCATTTCTTCCCATAATAAAGCGATAGGTCGGTTGTCAATTCTCATCTTTCTTTCTTCTAATACAATATTTTTCTCTCGCTCTATTTTATCATGGCTGACATTAAAACTACTCATTCTATCTGCTTCGACTTCCATAACTAATGACAAATCCTTTTTAAGCACTAACTCATAGTAACAAGTATATCCTCTCGTAGTAAATGCATTGAACCTAGCTCCTATGCTACCCAGAATAGATTCTATATTTTTAAATTTTCCTGTAGTTTCAAACATTAAATGCTCAAAGTAGTGAGCCAGCCCTGCTTTACCCATTGGGTCATCCATGCCACCAACCTTGTATATTACTGAGTGTAATACAGCTGGAATGCGGTGATTAGGTGCAACATAAATATCCAAACCATTTTTTAATTTAGCGTATTGAACATTGATGTCTTTTTTTATGTTTAATTGTCCTGAGAAAACTGGGTAACTCAAAAGAAATGTAACCAATAAAGAAAAGCTAATAAACTTATGAAACATTATGACACTCTAATATAACTAGTAAGGCAATTATTCATTATACCCAATGCTTACTAATAAGCAATTTTTATTCACCGTTGCGCTTAGAAATAAAAAGATCATAGATATACCATTTGTATAAAAGTACAAGTATTCCACAAATCACATACAAGTCTGCCAAATTAAAGGCTGGCCAGTACCAATCACCGATGTGAAAATATATAAAGTCATATACAGCTTTCCAGTATATCCTATCAACCACATTGCCAATTGCTCCACCAATCATTAAGGAAAAACCTAAACAAGTTAATTTATCTTGTGATTTGTATAGTAGGCATATAAGCACAATAATTATTAGGATCGCAAGTGTTGAGAATATGAAACCCTTGTACGGCAAGTTACTAAATAATCCAAAACTAATGCCTGAATTCCACACTTCAACTAACCGTATGAAACTAAAAATCTCGATATATCCTTCTTCATCAATTAATGAATTAATATATAGTTTACTTGCCTGATCTGTCAGTGCTGCAATTATCATAATGATTAAATATAACTTTCTCATAGACTCGTTTTTAATTTATAGGCTTTCATTATATCATAATTTATCTGTTCTTTTAACTCATCAATACTATGGAATTTTTTTTCTGGTCTTATAAATTGTAAAAGTTGTATCTTGACCTTATGATCGTATAAATCTTTGTTAAAATCAAATATATACATTTCTAATATAGGTTTTTTCAAATCCTTAAACGTTGGCCTCATGCCAATGTTAACTACTCCATATAGCCAATCTTGGCCATAATTAGAAAATGCTATTCTTGCATAGTATGTACCAAATTTTGCTTTTATCATGCAATCTTCTATAGGGATATTTATAGTTGGAAACCCTATCTTTCTGCCCCTACAAGCACCTTTTATCACTACACCAGAAATTTGGTAGGGCATACCAAGTAACCTATTAGCAGCTTCTAACTCTCCACTCTGTAGATATTCTCTAATTAACGAAGAAGAACAAATTTTATCATCAATCATCAATGGCTCTAATTCGGTTAAAGAATACCCATATACATCAGAATATTTCCTGAGGGTTGATATGTTACCTAATCTTTTATTACCAAAAGTACAGTTTTTTCCAACAACTATATGTTTAACATTGTACTTACCTACTAAAATCTCACCTATAAATTCATCACAGCTGATTTGAGAGAAACCTTTATCAAAACCAATGATATATAAATAATCTATACCATGACTACTAATTAGCCTAGTTTTTTGCTCTTGATCTATCAATTTAAAGTGATTTTTATTAAATAAAACAGATGATGGATGAGGTTCAAACGTTAGAACTGCAGAAGGTAAACCCATTTTTTGTGATATCTGTTTTACAGTAAAAATTGCAAACTTGTGTCCTAAATGAATACCATCAAAGTTTCCAAAAGTGATTACTATGCCTGCTTTATGTGTATTCATATAATTTGATATTTTTGCATATTTTTTATATTATAACCATAAATTTAGGATAAATGTAGGTAGATTATGAATAAAAACATTGTAATATATATAAAACATGGTTGTCCATATTGCACAAGAGCAAAAAAATTGTTAAACCAAAAGGGTTTTCAGTACAAAGAAATTGATGTTATAAAAAATCCGGATTTATTTAGTCAAATAAAGTCTGAATATAATGTCAGAACAGTTCCACAAATTTTCATTGTTGACGAAGATGGAAATTATATATACCACATTGCTGGAAGTGATAAGTTAATTGATCTTGAAAATACAGGAAAATTAGATGCGATGCTACATTATGGTAATGATACTGATATAATAGCTGGTGCAGATAACAGCACAGAGTATGGAGAATGTAGCTTACTAAACAACAATGTTGATAATTTAATATAGCTGAAGCGATAATATACATTCAGGTAATGGTGTTAACTTAAAAAAATGGTCAGCAATTATGCAAAATTTCTATTACTAAATTATCCAAAGAATTGCAAAAAATAATATTATTATTTCTATTTTAACAAAAAGAACTTAAAATATGTACTTTTCCGGAATACAATAAGTAAATGCACAAGATATTAATAAAAAGCAGCAATAAACCTTTAGTAGGAAAGATTTCTATTAATGGCGCAAAAAATGCAATCTTACCTATAATGGCAGCAAGTATATTGTGTGATGCTCCAGTTACTTTATTTAATGTTCCTGATTTAGTTGATGTACATCTGATGTCAACACTGTTAAAGAACTTTGGTGCAGAGGTAAATTTTACGTACAATGAAGGTTGCAAAGCAAATCATACTTTGGAAATTAATTGTAGCAATATTGTTTGCGATAAGGCATCGCATGGAGTTGCAAATAGATTACGGGCGTCTTTTTTAATGCTAGGCCCAATGTTGAGTAGATTTGGAGAGGTAAAAACTGTATTTCCAGGTGGTTGTGATATAGGAGAGCGTCCAGTAAGTATGCATATTAAAGCACTGGAGAAGATGGGGGCTAAAATTGAAATAGATGGCTGTCACATAACAGCAGAAATAAAAGGGAAATTACAAGGAAGAGAAATAACATTTGAAAAAGTGAGTGTTGGTGCAACAGAAAATGTAGTAATGGCAGCAACTCTTGCAGAAGGAGTGACAATAATCCATAATCCTGCTGTTGAGCCAGAAGTTCTTGATATGATAAGATTTCTCAAAACAATGGGGGCAGATATCAGTGTTCATGATAATAGTATAATAATAAAAGGAGTTAATAAATTAAGTGGTTGTAGCCATAGAGTTATTCCAGATCGCATAGAGGCAGGCACATATTCATTAGCAGCGATTATAACTAGAGGTAGATTGGAGTTAGAAGGAATAAATTTGTTAGATATAAGGTGTATTGCAGATAAATTAAAAACTATCGGAGCTGACATTGAATCAAAGGAAAACAGTATTATTATTTCTAGAAAAGATAACTGTATAAGACCAATTAACGTTGCGACAAATTCGTATCCTGATTTTCCTAGTGACATGCAACCTCAACTGATGTCTGCAATGTGTCTTGCTGATGGAGTGTCAACAATTGAAGAAAATATTTTTGAAAATAGATTTATGCATGTAGATGAATTAAAAAAAATGGGTGCTAATATTAATGTAAAAAAGAAGAAAGCTACTATTATTGGTACGAAAAAATTATTTAGTTCTAATTTAAATGCAACAGATTTAAGGTCGACAGCAGCTTTGATACTTTCTTCTCTGATTGCTGATGGAGAAACTGTGATAAACAACTCCCATTATCTATACAGAGGATATGAGGCAATCCACGAAAAGCTCAACTCATGTGGAGCTAATATTTCTATTCTTATTTGAGGTGATTTTATGAATGAAGAATTTTACAATACTAAGCGCATTACAGTGAAAGAAATAGATGAACTTCTATATCAAGAACATAAAATTCTAGATCAAGGGTTTATTCGCATTATAGATTATATGGGTTCTGATAGTGCTATAGTGCAAGCTGCTCGTGTCTCATATGGAAAGGGAACAAAGCAGATAAGTCAAGATGAAGCACTTATAAAATACTTAATGAGGCATCATCACACCACTCCGTTTGAAATGTGCGAAATTAAGTTTCACGTGAAACTTCCAATTTTTATTGCAAGGCAATGGATAAGGCATAGAACTGCCAATGTAAATGAGTATTCAGCCAGATATTCAATACTTGATAATGAATTCTACATACCACGGCCTGAAAATATTGCAAAACAATCTGATATTAACAAGCAAGGTAGAGGTGAGACTTTTGATTCCGTGACTACAAAAAGAATATTAGATTCTCTGACAAATGACTCCAATTTAGTATACTCTCATTATGAACAATTAATTGAGCAAGGATTTGCACGAGAAATAGCAAGAGGTAATCTCACTCTTAATTATTACACACAATTCTATTGGAAAATAGACTTACACAATCTTCTTCATTTTTTACGACTTAGAGCTGACAAACATGCACAATATGAAATCAGAGTTTATGCTGAAAAAATGCTAGAGTTAGTGAAAAAGTGGGTTCCATTAACTTATAATGCTTTTGTTGAATATCGCCTAGAATCTGCATGTATTTCAAAAAAGGGCTTAGAAGTAATTCGCAAATTAATTAATGGAGAAAACGTTGCGAGAGAAGAAAGTGGTATTGGCCAAAGAGAATGGAATGAGCTTATGTCTATACTTACTGAGCATTCTTGATGTTAGACCTTTTCTGAAATACTATACAATTAAAATTGCCACAGTGGTAGCATCTACAATCCCATCGCTCTAGCTCTTTATCACAACTTTCACATCTCCAGTTTGGATCAGATAAGGCTTGAGAATTTATTTGATTTAACCAATAAATTACTTTATCTTGCTCCTGTAATAAAACCTGCAATTGCACCATTATGAGATAAATTGATAAATAATTAGCTTTTGCCATAGCGGTGTTTAAATATTGACCTGCAAGATCATATTTGCCTGAATTGATTGCAGATATAGCCAACATACAGTGGCTAAAATAGTAATCTGGATGCAAATTGCACAACTTATCAGTATTTTTGCCATTTAAACTCATATAAAGCCTAGCTATTTGAGGAGTTGGATTTATTTCATATTCTGCTTCTAGCACTTCAGAAGCTTTTTTCACTTTTGCAAGTTTAATATAAAGCTCTGCTTTTAAATAATTGATAGGCTGAAAGGTTATGTCGCAACTTTGTGCTTTTAATACAGACTTCATAGCCTCTTTAAAATCTCCCCTTTTTTCATATTCTCTTGCTAGAGCACAATAAAAGGTAGCAAGCATTTTTTTGTGATTAAAGGGAAGAAAAATATTTAGCCTAGTGGCTTCTTTTAATTTTATAATTGCATTATGCCAATCACTTTTTAGTATAAAATTTTCTATTTGGAAAGGTAAAGATAGCACTTTATTGTTGATTAAATTAGAGCAGTACTCTATGAATTTTTGAAAGGCTATTTTGTCTTTCTTAAGATACATAATGAGCTTATGTGATAAAAGTAAAGCCAGGTTGCAATTTGTATTTGCAATACTCGTTATACTATGATTAAATAAACTGTAGTTTCCTGTTTTTCCTGCATTGAAGGCTTTAACTAGAAGCAACTTGTCATTTTCCTCGTCTAAGCTCTTGAGCAATTTCTCAACATTTTCTATGTCATCTAGATCTATGCTGAAAAAAAATTCAAGAATAAGTAATTCTTTTTTGTTTTTTCTTTTCTTTTTTATATCAATAAACATTGATGAGATGCGAGAAAAAAAGCTTACAAGAACAAATAATAGAAATAATGCAACTACACAGGTTACAACAATAAAATATAGATCAATACTTACCGTATAATCACTGAATTCTAATTTTAATACTTCACCATTTATCTTAACCCAAATACCAAACAAGAATGAGAGAATGAAAATTATGAAATAGATCATGATGTATACTGTAATAGGCTATCATATATTACTGAGATATTTTTGTAAGCCAAAATAGAATTGTTCAATTTATTTATCCATGGCTTAAATTCTGAATGAGTTAAAGTACTTACTATAGTATCTATACTATGCCAATCATGTGAATTGATTGCATCTTCAATTTTTATCCATTTTACCTTCAATGGATCGTTTTTATTTTTTATTTTTATCCAATTCGAGGTGATTTTCTTAAATAATGTACTATTATTATAATGAGTAGCATCAACAGCTTCTTCAAACGATGATTTTAGATCATATATGGTATTTATTTCTTTTATACCCTCAAGCTTATTAACTGCATTTTCTATATCCTGATCGTTTAAGTCTGAAACTAAAGGCTTGATTGTAGTAATTTGGTTGTCAAATTTTATTTCTTGGAGCAATGAATTTTTCATCTTTGTGACAGATAGCAGCAATTTTGCCAGATTCTTAAACCTAAGGTCACAGTCACCTGTTTGATTATGTGAAATATATAAACTCTTCTTGAAATCAAATATTTTCTTTTCCAATCTAGACTGGTTATTATTAAGCAAGGCTTTAAAATTGTCCGTGATTTCTTTCGCATTATTTTCACTTTCATGCTTATTTATCCTGAGAAAGATTACGTTGTTTATTGCAACATGACTAATAATCAGTAACACAACCAAGAACCAACCTATATTATTTTTTTGCATATCATTCATAGCGCAATATCTCCGCAGGGTCTTGTGAAGCTGCTTGCAATGCAGGAGCAATTGTAGCCAAAAATGATAAAAACAATGCAAGTACAGAAATACTTATCACATCTTGAGGAACCAATATCACAGGTAAACTTGAAAAAAAGTATATCATAGGATCAAAAAGCTTAACATTTACAACATTTTCTAAGAATACCCTAATATTTTCGATATTTAGAGAAAAAGCAATACCAATAATGCATCCAAGGCATGTTCCTATAAAGCCTATTAATAATCCGCAAATACAGAATATGCGCATAATGCTCCCGTTTGTTGCGCCAAATGTACGCATAATTGCAATTGCAGATTTTTTTTCCTGAACTATTATCATCAAATTTGATACAATGTTAAATGCTGCAACTATTATAATTAAAGCAAGAATTAAAAACATTACATTTTTTTCAGTTTTTAAAGCATTAAAGTAATGACTCTGTTGTGCTTGCCAACTTTCACTCTTCATTCCTACTGTTTTCTCTATAATCTTTGCCAATCTATCAGATTGGGTCACATCATCTACAAATACTTCTATATTTCGTATACTATCTTTATAATGAAAAAAGGTTTGAGCTGCTTTTAATGGCATATATATTAGAGAATTATCATATTCAAACATACCAACATCGAATGTTCCAACAACTTTATACCGTTTCATTTTAGGTATTTCACCGAGCAAAACATTGCTTCCCTTAGGTGAGATGAAAGTAATATGGTTAATATTTAAAATTTCTGCTAAACGTGCACCTATAATCACCCCCTGATCAAATTTTTGCATATCATTAATTACAACGTTATTAGCAACAATAGGGCTGCTTAGTAAATCTTCAATTGTTATACCTCGCACTATGGCGCTAGCAATGTTTCCATCCGCTTCGATAATAACCTGGTCATTGGTCATGGGAATAGCCTTTGATATGCCTGGTATTTTTTCAATCAACTCTGATACTTCCCTATAGTTCGGATTTATACTTTTATCGAAATATACATTTATATGGCCATTAATGCCAAGAATTGAGTCAAGCAATTTTGCCTTGAACCCATTCATTACAGACATTACTACTATTAATGTTGCAACACCAAGAGCAATACCAATAACGGAAAATAAAGTCATCACAGAGCAAAATCTTATATTCTTTGCTCGCAAGTAACGAACAGCCATCATTACTTCAAAAGTAATAGACATACACCTGAAATTTTTTATCATTATAATCTCTTCTTTATTTAAAGACTAGAGATTTTTAAGTTTAAGAGATTGAGCCAGGAAGTTCATCGTTGCTATTAATCACATTACTATGTGCATCAGCATTAGGATAATCTAACCCACTTGGAGGTTGGCTAAATAGCCTGTCAGCCTGGTGTACTAGAAATAAAGTACTGTATATTATGCTAACGATAACACTTATATTGAAATTATAAATTATATCATTTCCCAGATTGATTGGTATAGTGGTAACCTCTATCATCTTAAGTAAGCAATTTAATACACCTGAGGAAAAAATCAACGTTTCAAAGATAAGTGCACTTCTATACTCAGCATGTTTTTTTGTGTCTTTATTATCCTGGTACTTTTTATATGAATAATAAAATCCTATGGGTCCTGCAACAAATACAGATAAGATTGTTGATGCTAAGTCAACATGATAAACTGCACTTTTATTGTAGCTAACGAGGAAATGGATTATTTTTACTTGAATCAGTATTTGTGTAGCATCACTTACCAAGCCAGCTGATTTGCCCACAATTTTTGCTGTTTCTTTTTTACCTTTAGGTTTGCTATAGCTTTCTATTAAGCTTTGCAAGATAAATATGGAATGTATAACCCATAATATAGATACAGGTAGCCTTATAAATCGAGCAGCGTTCCTTATGACTTCAATATTGGCTTTGTTACTATCAATAAGCTTACAGCTAAATTGCAGTGAGATTCGACATGTTATCACTGCAAGAGTGGTTAATACCCAGATAATTCTGCTGATTTTATGATTGTAGGTATAACTAATTTTTTGTTGTAATAACATAAACATAACCAACGAAATGACTGCATTGTATCAAAAAGAACCAAAAAAATCTTTATAAAATCCCAATTTTATATGGCTTTGTTGTATATTCTGCCAACATTTTTGGGTCTATTTTTCGTATGGATCCACTGGTCTTTGCTGATTTTAAGCTTTCTCCATTTTCTTTTTTCTTCGATGTTCACTTATGTATTCCCAGTTGTTTCATTTTTTCTAATCTTTCTGGCATCAGCTTAATATACCAAACCCCAGTTGCGGATTAGAAAGAGGTGAAAAAGCCAAGGAAATAGGGTAAACTGTAGAGGCTAAACCATCTAATGGATAGTCTACTCTAGCTTGCCATAGAGTATGTAATTAACATCTACATTTTTACTTAACTGCCACTCATTTTTCGTTATGCTGTATTCTATTCCAGCCATATCTTGTAATGCCACATTATTTTCCCTGAGAGAATTTGCAATTTCTGATGGCTTCACAAACTTCTTCCAACTATGAGTACCTTTTGGTAGCCAATTTAATATGTACTCTGCACCAACAATTGCAAAAAAGAAGGACATAATAGTTCTATTTATTGTGGACACAAAAACTAGTCCCCCTGGTTTTAGTAATTCCACCGTTTTCTTTAGAAAAAATTCTAAATTATCTACGTGCTCAACTACTTCCATTAGCAATATCGCATCATACTTTTGCCCACTATCCAGCTCTTCAACGCTGGTATGCATATACTCTACATTTAACCCTACTTTTTTTGCATGTGACTGTGCTACCTTAATATTCTCCTCACATGCATCTATTCCAGTAACGTTTACTCCTATACGGGCCATTGACTCTGACAAAATACCACCACCACATCCTATATCGAGTAGTGATATTTCTTTTAAATCACATTTTTTTAGCTCTTTTATTTTTTCAACAATATAAGATACCCTAATAGGATTTATCATATGTAATGGCTTAAATTTGCCATTTTCATTCCACCAATCATCAGCCATTTTGGCAAATTTTGATATCTCATCCTTATTATAAGTTTTCACTTTTTTTACCCCACTGATATTGCTGAGTTTATCTAGGCGTTTTTTATGTTTGTTTTCATTTGAAAATCCCGTCTCTAAGAATTGCTTGACTACATCTTTTGCTAATTCACTGGCAATGAACCTTGCACCTAAACACAACACATTTGCATCATTATGCTCACGAGCCAATTTTGCAATTTCAATACTATTACATAACACAGCTCTGATTCCTTCAAAACGGTTTGCTACAATGCTCATGCCTGAACCTGTACCGCAAATTAATACCCCACAATTTGCCTTTTTGTTCACTATATCCTCTGCAACTTTAACAGCATAGTCTAGGTAATCTACACATTTTTGCTTAGCAGTGCAGCCATGATCTGTTACTACATAACCTAAGGCTTCCAGGTAAAGTATTATTTCTGACTTCAATTTAAAACCAGCATGGTCTGAAGCAATTGATATTATAGACATATAAGCAATTAACTTTGCTTATATCTTTATATAAGTAATTTTGTCTTCTGTCAACTTTAAGACTTGCTTTATAATAAATAGATGTACTGTTGTAGACTTATCATTTCAAGTGACAAAAAACTGTATTGACTATTTTGCTGTAATATAATATGCAATAGCTAATAATTTGGTGGTGAAGCTATGGAATACAAACAGTGGAAAGAAATATTAGAAACCATTGATAGCGAGAATAAAGATAATGTCATTGAAAAGATACAAGAGAAATTAAAAATAGAAGATGCGGAAGAGTATTATAAGTGGGAAAAAGCTAACTTTGATACAAACCACTTATTTGCAATAGAACATATAAGCCATACTATAGAGTGCGGGCAGTTTGGATTCTCAAGTGTATGCGAGAAAAAAGAAATTCATCATAAAACGTTGTTTATCTTAGCTGTTATCAATGGCTGTACAAGGATAGCAGAAGCTTTGATAGAAAAAGTAGTAGCAGACGCTCTCACAGAAAAAGGAGTAGATGTTCATACAGCAGATAAAGATGGGATAACTCCTTTACATTTGGCTGCTAAAAATGGTCAAATAGAAATGGTTAAGTTTCTGATCAAAAGAGGTGCAAATGTTAATGCACAATCAGCCGTAAATAAGTTAACACCTTTGCATTGTGCTGCCATAAGAAAAAACAATAAAGAAATAATCGAAATTCTAATAAAAAAAGGTGCAAGTATTAATGCGTTAGATGAATCCAAGAATACTCCTCTGCATTCAGCTTCTGCTGAAGGACATAATTCCTGTCAAGAAGTTATAAAAACCCTCATAAAAAATGGAGCAAATGTTAATGCAAAAAATAAGGATGGATGGACTCCTTTGCATGTTGCTGCCTCATATTTCTCCAGTGAAAGGATCATAGGAACTCTGATAGAAAGAGGTGCAAATGTTAATGCGGTAGACGGAGATAAACGTACTCCTTTGCACATCGCTGCATCTTCCTTTAAAGAAGAAAATATTAAAGTTCTCATCAAAAAAGGAAATGCTGTCCCTTTTTTACAGGATAAAGATGATAAAACTCCTCTGGATTGTAGTAGTGATGCATACGACTATATAATGCAACTTTTAAAGGAAAAAGCAATTAAAAAGGGAGTTATTTATGGCAGTTCAACAGCAGTATCAGGTGCTATTATTATTGCTATTGCCATTACAAATGAAATAGCTACAGTTAACGCAACATCTATCATAGCAGCAGTCATTATAATTACAGTCGTTGCTATAGCCGTTGGTAGTGCTGCATACATCTCATCAAACCCCAATACTAAAGTGAATGAAGTGAAACAACCTCTCGAACTATTAAGCTTTAACTATAGAGCCAGCAAGTAAAATAAGTTTACCTAACGACCTATTTATATTAAAATTCTTTGATATGAGTATGAGTTATTATAATGCGTTTATCTCAGTATTATCTGCCAACTTTGAAAGAAACTCCTACCGATGCTGAAATTATTTCTCATCAATATTCCCTACGAGCAGGATTAGTTAAACAAACAGCGTCTGGTATTTATACATGGTTACCTCTTGGTTTGAGGGTGCTAAAAAATATCGAAAATATTATTAGAGATGAGATGGAAAAATCTGGTGCAATTGAAGTATTAATGCCTTGTGTACAACCTGCAAGCCTTTGGCAAGAGTCTGGGCGTTATGATGACTATGGCGAAGAAATGCTGCGTATAAGTGATAGAAACCAACGCAGTATGCTTTTTGGTCCAACGCACGAAGAAGTTGCAACTGACCTAATTAGAAACGTAGTGAAAAGTTACAAGAGTTTGCCGCTTTATTTGTATCAGATTCAATGGAAATTTCGTGATGAAATCAGACCACGCTTCGGTGTGATGAGAGGAAGAGAATTTCTGATGAAAGATGCATATAGTTTTGATGTAAGCTATGAAAGTGCACGAGATTCATACAATTTAATGTATAAAACTTACATAAAGATCTTTAAACGCATGGGAGTAATTCCCATTGGAGTAAGAGCTGAAACTGGTCCAATAGGAGGAAATTTGAGTCATGAATTCCATATATTAGCAAACACTGGTGAGAGCACTTTATACTATGACAGCAAATTTATGGAATTACTTGAGAATGAGGACATAGAAAGTTTAAAAAGCATATATGCAGTTGCGGATGACATGCATAATCCTGAATCCTGTCCTATACCTAAAGAACAACTTAAAATTAGCAAAGGAATTGAAATAGGGCATATTTTCTATTTTGGTGATAAATATTCAAAGCCTATGAAAGCAAATATTACTTTTAAAGATGGCACAAACATCAATATACATATGGGTTCATATGGAATAGGGGTATCAAGATTAGTTGGAGCAATAATAGAAGTTTTTCATGATAATAAGGGAATTATCTGGCCAGAAGCTATATCCCCCTTCAGAATTGGATTAATTAATTTACAAATAAGAGAAGAAAAATGTCAGAAAATTGCAAACGCGATATATGAAGCCTTAAAAGGTGATGAGGTACTTTACGATGACTCTGAAGAAAGCGCCGGAGTAAAGCTTTCTAAGATGGATTTAATAGGGTTGCCATGGCAAATAATTATTGGCAAGAAAACAGTGAGTGAAAACCTAGTTGAAGTGAAAAATAGAGCAACCGGTGAAATAAGGGATATGCAAGTAGAAGAAGTAATTAATTATTTTCAGTAGATGATACACGGTATCGGAATAGATATAGTGCATATACCAAGAATATTGAGAATATTGCACAAATACGGGAAAAAGTTTTTAAATAGAGTATACACTGAAAAAGAAATAGAAATAGGTAGTCAATATAACAGTCAAATAGTTCAAGCCAGATATTTCGCTAAACGCTTTGCTACAAAGGAGGCTTTTGTTAAAGCGCTAGGTACTGGCTTTAATAAGAATATTAAAATGAGAGATATAGAAGTATGCAATGATACAAAAGGAAAGCCACATATCATCACTAGTAAAGATTTTATCTCTCAAAAGAGCGTAACTTACCTTTCAATTAGTGATGATGCAGACTATGCTACCGCTTTTATAGTGATTCAAACCTTATAAAACAATTATAGATCTCCTAAAACCTCACTAGTCCTTTAGTTTTATGTTATGCTCTTACTCTACTACAACCTGTAGTAATGAGATTATCGATACTACTAACAGCACAGTCAAGTATCATGTTAGCCTTTTTATCAAGATTTTCATCTATATCTTTACCCAATTTTACTTTTTTTACACACTCATATAGAGCTAGAATAGCAACTGCTGCACACGCTGCTGTCATGCCTGCTTCTGCTATAGCTAGGAACGATATTCCAGATATCAAAAGAGCCACTGCTCCAACAGCAATGCTTATCGCTTGTTTTTGCTTTGTAGGGTTTTGAGATGCATGACCACTTGCTTGATCTTGTGCGACTGTGTTGTTCACTTTAAAAATATCTGAAATCACCCTGGAAACAATTTTTACGGCAAGAAATCCAAGTACTATCACAGACACTCCTAAAGCCAATTTTGCTATAAGCACAATTGATGGTAGTGCTATTATACAGGCCACTAAACCCATTGCTGCTGCTGATAACTTATAATCTATGTTACTAGGTTGTGCACTATGCATAATATTCCTCCAGTATTATATTTCAAAACAAGAAAAAAGCTTTTCTTGATAAAGTCATAAATTAAATTATCAGGAAATGCAATAGTTTCTTAATAGAATTTTTTTGAAATTGTGGAAGATTTTTAAATGCATTTGAGGAAATTTTGAATTTTTTATTAAAATTTATAGAAAATTTTATGTTTTGCCTGGTGAGATGTCTTAATGTCATTCCAATTGACTGGAATGACATTAAATATCTGGTGGTGCTGTCTTTTTTTAAGCGGTAACTGGTACTAAAGGAGGAGTAATGCTATTATGCATTTGATAGGGCTTTAACACACTACCAAAACTTGTATTTGGATTACAACCGCTGCCAACACCGGCTCTCGGATTATGATGCATTACTGTGTTGCAGAGAGTAATAAGCTTCTCCTCTTGCTCTTCTGAATCTGAAGGATTTGTCATTTCATTAGGATTACTGCCAACACCGTCTCTCGCATTATGAGGAACCACTATACTGGAGAAATCAATATGAACCCTGTGCTGTGAACCTGTATCTAGCTGAGGATTTCCTTCATCATCTATCGTTGATACAGTTGTTCTGGAGAAACGCCCTTGTATCTTGAAAAAAACATCTAATATTTTAAGCTTAAGTATTAGGTGGAGGAGGAAAGAACTTTGAAAACGTCCTTAGATATTAAATCTGTGCATCAGACAAGAGCTTCCTCCTCAAAAGTAAAGGCTGGACGGTATCGTAGAAAGACTTAAATGGTTCTAATTCTGTATTCACAAGGTTAGCTTTACTT
>NZ_JACVWV010000022.1 GCF_014534705.1 Wolbachia endosymbiont of Pentalonia nigronervosa
GTTCTATTTAAGAACAACGGATGTGACAGGTAGTATAAAGTTGTTGGATGGCAAAGAAATGGTAATGCCAGGAGATAATGTAAGTATAGAAGTAGATTTGCAGTCTCCAATAGCTATGGATAAGGGATTGCGTTTTGCAATAAGGGAAGGTGGCAGAACCGTGGGTTCTGGTGTCGTTTCTGAGATTTTAGAGTAAGGTGGTTTATAGGAGTGTAGCTCAATTGGTAGAGCGCTGGTCTCCAAAACCAGAGGTTGTGGGTTCAATTCCTATCGCTCCTGCATTAATGTTGTGGTGAAAATGTTAAAAAAGTTACGTATTTTTTTTGATGATATAAAGCAAGAGGTAAGAAAAATTTCCTGGGTAAAAAGACGGGAAGTACTTTCATCTCTATTTGTTGTAATGATTGTTATACTATGCTTTTCGGTCTTCTTTTGCTTTGTGGATTTTATATCCCTTTACGCGGTTAGAGCTTTATTTGGGATTGTTTATGACATATGAATATCAGTGGTATATCATAAAAGTTAATTATGATTGTGAAAAAAATATACGTGAATTAGTAGATAGTACTGTTTATTTTAAGGAAGTATTTACTCCTCATCAGACCATATATAGCTTGAAGTCTGATACGGGAGAATTATTTGAAGTATATGTGTGTATGTACCTGTGTGATGAAAGCAAAAATATTTTAGATGGAATAATGTCTAATGATGAGCTTGAAGTTGTTTCAGATGATGAAGTAAATTTGAAGCGTAAAGAATTTGATAGGTATAAGTGGTATATTCTTAGAGTTGCTTCTAATTATGAAGAAAAAGTACGACAGCATATGCTAGAAAGCTCTGCTAGATTAGGTGTTAGTGACTATTTTAAGGAGATTTTTATTCCATATGAAGAGCTAAGTGAGGCAGAATTAAGGGCTAAGAAGGTTGCCACACGAAGAAAGTGTTTTCCTGGTTATGTTTTTTTATATGTTAATTTGTGTGATGAAGTGTTAAATTTTATTAATAGTATTCCAAAATCCCTGAAGGTTTATGGTTTTTTAAAAGATGGTAACGTTCCAAAAATAGTTTCAGATAACGAAATTAACTCAATGTGTAGTGCACTTTATAGTGCTCAGGAAAATAAAAAGTTGAGTTATGGTTATGAAAAAGGTGAAAAAGTCAAAATTAATGGTGGCCTTTTTCAAAATTTTATTGGTAAAATAGAGATGGTAAATGATGAAGCAAAAGTTGTTAGCGTGGAAGTATCAATTTTAGGTAAACCTACAGTGATAGAGTTCGATTTAAATCAAATAGAAAAGGTAGAGGATTAATTATGGCTAAGATAATCGCTAAAATTAACTTATTGATGGAAGCTGGTAAAGCAGTTCCTGGTCCTAAGATTGCTTCAGTTCTTGGTCCACGTGGCATACCTGTTCCCAAATTTTGTGAAGCTTTTAACAAAGCAACCAGTATTGCTAATGATAATTATAAAATAGGTGATATGGTAACTGCACGAGTTTCCATAAGAGACGATCGCACTCATGATCTTACTGTGAGTGGCCCTCCTGTATCTTATTTACTCAAGAAAGAAGCTAATTTGAGTAAAAGTTCTAGCAATCCGGGAAAAGAATTGGTAGCAAAATTACCTATGTCTGCTATAATCAAAATAGCAAAGTGTAAAATGGCTGATATGAAAGTAGATAAAGAGGATTCGGCAGTGAAAATGATTATTGGAACTGCTAAATCTATGGGTATAGAAATTATAGAAGGTTAATAAGTATGTGTAGTGGTGAAGTTAGACAATGTTTAGAAAAAATTATTGGGTCTGCTCCAGCAAAATTTGATGAATCAGTAGATATTGCAGTTAACTTAGGTGTGGATTCACGTAAGTCTGAAGAGCAAGTTCGTGGTATAGCAATTTTGCCTAAAGGTACTGGAAAATATATTAAAGTGGCTGTTTTTTCTCAAGGTAAATATTTACTAGAAGCTGAAAAAGCTGGCGCTGATATTATAGGTGGAGAAGATTTAATTGAAGAAATAAAAAAAGGTAAAAAGTTAGATGTTGATTGGTGTGTAACCACTCCTGATTTTATGCCTAAGATTACTTCTATTGCAAAGGTACTAGGTTCTAAAGGGTTGATGCCTAACCCTAAGTTTGGTACTGTTACTTCTAATGTAGAAGATACGGTGAAAATGATTAAATCTGGTCAGGTGAGATTTAGAACTGATAAGAATGGTATTATTCACGGCAAGTTAGGAAGTGTTAAATTTAGCATTGATGATTTGCTGGAAAATTTAAAAGCCTTTCTTAAAGTAATTAAAGACAATAAGCCTGTTTCTGTAAAAGGAGTTTACTTTAAAAGTATTTTTTTAAATTCAACTATGGGCAAAGCCTACAAAATAAGTAAAGTAGAAGATGTAATTTAAAGGGGTGATATAGTGAAGCGAGAAGATAAGGATGAATTTATACAGAATATAAAGGATGTATTTTTGAATAATGATTTCTTAATATTAATAAATTTTGCATGCATAAATGCCGGTGAGTCCGTAAGTCTGAGGAATAGTCTAAAGTCTGTAGGGGGTGGTTTTTTAGTGGTAAAAAATACTTTGGCACGTTTGGCTTTAGAAAGGGCAGATAAGTTTTCTTATTTATCGAGTAAATTTTCTGGCCCTGTAGCTGTTGTATATTCTGAAAATGTAGTGGAAGCTGCAAAGCTAGTTGTTGATTTCATTAAAGCCAATAAAGATAAAATGTCTGTCGTTTGTGCAGCACATTCAAATCAATTATTGGCAGCAGAGGATGTTGATAAATTGGCTAGCTTACCTTCTTTGGATGAGTTGCGTATTAAAATTATGCGTTTAATATCTTATAATATTCCTGCTCGATTAGCATTATCTGTTAATTCACCTTTTATGAGGTTGATGAGAGTATTAGATTATTATAGTTCTAAAAAATAAATTTGTTGTTAACTAAGGTGGTAATTATGAGTAATGTAACAAATGATTTGGTTGATAAAATATTATCTTTAAATCTATTAGAAGCTGCTGAGCTTGTGAAGGTTCTTGAAGAAAAGGTGGGATTACCTGCAGGTTCTTTTATTGCTGGAGCTGCTAGCACTGGTGCAGCTGTTAGTGGAGATTCCGCTCCTGCTGCTCAGGAAAAAAGCGAATACAAGGTTGTAATCAAAGAAATTGATTCTAGTAAAAAAATAGCAGTTATCAAAGCTATTAGAGAAGTTAATTCTACGCTGGGTTTAAAGGAAGCAAAGGAATTAGTTGAATCTTTACCAAAAGATTTAACTGCTAATGTTCCTAAGGATGAGGCAGAAAAAATAAAGCAGAAGCTTATTGATGCCGGAGCAACTAAAGTAGAGCTTGAATAGTGCTTTTGTTGTATTAGTGTAGCTCTTTTGGTTAGTTTGGGGTATTGTAATGTCTGATTCTTTAAATGTTTGTAATTCTAATGTTTCTACTCCTAGGATTTCATATGCTAGGTCTATTGATTTAAAAGATTCTTTGTTGGATTTAGTAAAAGTTCAAAAAGAATCGTATGATTCATTTACTCCGCAAAGTGGAAGTAATCAAAGGCTTGAGGCTATTTTTCATGCAATTTTTCCAGTAAATGATCCTTTGCATAGAGCTACTCTTGAATTTATAAGATGTAGGATTGATCATCCTAAATATGATGAGTCTGAGTGTGTAAAGCGTGGTATAACTTATTCTGCACAGGTTATTGCTTGTATACGTCTTGTTATCATGCAAGAAGGTGTTGCTTTAGATAAGTATAGATCTATTACAGATGCTTCTGAGCTTGCAAAAGTTGTAAAACATATAGAAGAGCAAGAAGTGCGTGTATGTGATTTACCTTTAATGACTGACAAGGGTACTTTTATTATTAACGGTGTAGAAAAAGTTACTGTTTCGCAAATGCATAGGTCTCCTGGCGTATTTTTTGATAGTGACAAAGGAAAAACATATAATTCTGGTAAATTGATTTATTCTGCTAGAATCATTCCTTATAGAGGCTCTTGGCTCGACATTGAATTTGATGTCAAAGACCTTTTGTATTTTCGAATTGATAGAAAAAGGAAATTACCAATTTCAGTCTTGCTTAAAGCATTAGGGCTATCTAATAATGATATACTTGATAAATTTTATAAAAAAATACAGTATGTAAAGTATCAAGATGGCTGGAAAGTACCTTTTATTCCTGATAAGTTTAAGGGAGTGAGGTTACCTTTTGATTTAGCAGATATCAATGGCAATATATTACTTAAGGCTAACGTCCGTATTACTTCTAGATTAGCTAAAAAATTCCATGATGATGGATTAAGAGAGCATCTAGTGCCTCTTGATTCTATATGCGGCTTATTTCTTGCAGAAGATCTAGTAGATGAAGCTAGTTCGACAAAAATTTTATCTGCTGGTGAGCCTATAAAACCTGAAGATGTAAAAAAATTCCAGTTGTTATCTATTAATGAAATATCTGTATTAAATGTAGATAATTTATCCGTTGGGCCTTATATATTAAATACGCTCTTTTTGGAGAAGGGTACATCTTATCAGGATGCCCTGTATGAGATATATAGAGTTTTACGTCCTGGTGAAGTTCCTGTTTTAGAAATAGTAGAAGATTTTTTTCATAATCTTTTTTTCAATCCAGAATATTATGACTTATCAAATATTGGTAGGTTAAAACTTAACTCTTATCTTGGGTTAAATTATGATGAAGAATTAACTGTTTTAACACATGAAGATATTATCGAAGTTGTAAGAAAAATAGTATTATTGCGTGATGGACAGGGATCTATAGACGATATTGATCACTTAGGAAATAGAAGAGTAAGGTCAGTTGGAGAGTTTATAGAAAATCAATTTAGAGCTGGATTATTAAAGTTAGAGCGTGTGATGGTTGATTACATGTCAACTTCTAATTTAGAGAAAGTTTCTCCAGCTGATTTTATTAATCCAAAAGTGTTAACCAATGTCTTGAGAGATTTTTTTAATTCTTCTCAATTATCTCAATTTATGGATCAAACTAATCCATTATCAGAAATAACGCATAAAAGAAGATTATCCGCATTAGGCCCTGGAGGTTTAACTAGAGAGCGGGCAGGATTTGAAGTGCGTGATGTTCATCCAACGCACTATGGAAGAATTTGTCCTATTGAAACTCCTGAAGGACAAAATATAGGGCTAATTAATAGTTTAGCTATATATGCACGTATCAATAAGTATGGTTTTATTGAAAGCCCCTATAGAAAAGTAGTTAATAGAGTAGTAACTGATCAAATTGAGTACCTGTCTGCTATAGATGAAGGTCTATGTTACATAGCTGACACTAGTGCAAAGCTTGATGAAAATAACTGTTTTGTTGATGACATGCTATATTGTAGATATGCTGGTAGCTTTGTGATGATAAGTAGTGATCAAGTCAGCTACATAGACGTATCCCCAAAACAGGTAATATCAGTTGCAGCTTCTTTAATTCCCTTTTTGGAAAATGATGATGCTAATAGAGCATTAATGGGTTCTAATATGCAACGACAGGCTGTACCTTTATTAAAGCCTACAGCTCCAGTAGTTGCTACTGGTATGGAGTCTTTTGCAGCAACAGGTTCTGGCGCAGTAGTGTTGGCTAAACGTGATGGTATAGTTGATAGTGCTGATAGCAACTCGGTAGTTATTCGCGCTTTTGACAAAGAAAAGGCTAATTACCTTGGTTTAGACATTTATCATTTAAGAAAATTCCAACGTTCTAACCATAACACCTGTATCAATCAAAGACCTTTAGTGCGTGTGGGTGATCACGTGAAAGAAGGCGATGTTATTGTTGATGGTCCTGCAATTAATAAAGGAGAGCTTGCTCTTGGTAAAAATTTGCTAGTTGCTTTTATGTCTTGGCAGGGATACAATTTTGAAGATTCTATCATTATTTCAAGTGAAGTAGTGAAGAAAGATCTCTTCACTTCTGTTCATATAGAGGAATTTGAATGTACTGTACATGACACTCCTTTGGGATCAGAAAAAATAACTCGTGCTATACCTGATGTTAATGAAGAAAATCTATATCACTTAGATGATAGTGGTATAGTAAAAGTTGGTACAAGAGTTGGTCCTGGTTATATTCTTGTAGGAAAAGTAACTCCTAAACCTTCTCTTTCATTACCTCCTGAAACAAAGCTGTTGATGACAATTTTTGGCGAGAAGTCATTTGATTGTTCGGACTCATCCTTATATACATCTCCGGATGTTGAAGGTACAGTGATAGATGTACAAGTCTTCACCCGTAGGGGAGTTGAGGAAATTGAAAGAGCACAGCTTATTAAGCAAAAAGAAGTTAGTGATTTTGAGGCAGAGCGAAATTATACAATCAATGTTACTAGTGAGTATTTTTATGATGAGTTGCAAAAACTTATTGTTACTTCGGGTCTTCAAGAAAAATTAGACTCTATTGAGCGCCAACAATGGTGGGATATAGGGTTAAAGCATCCGTCTATTTCAGAACAAGTTAAGAATTTAAAAAGAGATTTTGATGAAAAAATATCAAGTGTCATAACACAATTTGAGCAAAAAGTAGGAAAATTAAGTGAAGGTTATGACT
Source organism: Wolbachia endosymbiont of Pentalonia nigronervosa (assembly GCF_014534705.1). Taxonomy (GTDB): domain Bacteria; phylum Pseudomonadota; class Alphaproteobacteria; order Rickettsiales; family Anaplasmataceae; genus Wolbachia. The sequence goes on from NZ_JACVWV010000022.1 coordinate 6,584, forward strand.
TACCACAGGGCGTGTCTATGGTGGTAAAAGTTTTTATTGCCGTAAAACATAGTCTACAACCAGGAGATAAAATGTCTGGTAGACACGGGAATAAGGGTGTTATTTCTCGAGTAGTGTCAGTTGAAGATATGCCTTACTTAGAAGATGGTACACCTGTTGATATCATTCTTAATCCTCTTGGTGTTCCTTCGAGAATGAATGTAGGACAGATACTTGAAAGCCATGTTGGTTGGGCTTGTAAGAAATTAGGAGAAAAAGTAGGTAATATTCTTGATAAGATTCGTACAATAAATAATACTTTTTGTAAGGAAGTTAGAGCTCTTGATGATAGCGAGTTTAGAGAACTATATCTTAAAAATAATGCAAAAGAAATTGAAGATATTCTCGATGGTGAAATAATATCAGCTGTTTTAAATGCACCTGAAAGCAATGATGAATTAGTAAAAACTTACTTGAATCAACATGACAATGTATGCAGTGATTTGCGTGATTTTCTTATGAAAATTTACAATTATGGAAATAATGCATCTGTATGTAACAATATTCGTAGTATGCATAAAAACAACTTGATTGAATTTGCATATGAATTGCGTAATGGAGTACCTATTGCAGCACCTGTATTTGAGGGTCCAAAAGACGAACAAATAACAGAATTATTTAAACTTGCTGGTCTGGATGATTCTGGACAATCTGAGTTATATGATGGCCGTACTGGTGAAAAATTTGACCGTAAAATTACGGTGGGTTATATGTATATGCTTAAATTGCATCACTTAGTTGATGATAAGATTCATGCACGTTCAGTGGGACCTTACAGCTTAGTCACTCAGCAACCTCTTGGAGGAAAATCACACTTCGGTGGCCAACGTTTTGGTGAAATGGAATGTTGGGCATTACAGGCATACGGTGCTGCTTACACATTGCAAGAGATGTTAACTGTAAAGTCTGATGATATTAATGGTAGGGTTAAGATTTACGAATCAATAATAAAAGGCGATAGCAATTTTGAATGCGGAATTCCTGAATCTTTTAATGTAATGATAAAAGAGTTGAATTCTTTATGCCTTAACGTAGTTTTAAAGCAAAATGACGTAGCTATTCAGGATATGTCTCACACTAATATTGCACAATCTTTTGATAAAATTTGTATATCAATTGCTAGCCCTGAAAGTATAAGATCCATGTCTTATGGTGAAGTAAAGGACGTTTCAACCGCAAATTACCGTACATTCAAAGTTGAAAAGGGTGGGTTATTTTGTCCTAAGATTTTTGGTCCTGTTAATGATGATGAATGTTTATGCGGAAAGTATAAAAAGAGAAGGCATAGAGGACGTATATGCGAAAAATGTGGAGTAGAAGTTACATCCTCTAAAGTAAGAAGAGAAAGGATGGGTCATATAGACCTTGCATCACCTGTTGCACATATATGGTTTTTAAAATCTCTTCCTTCAAGAATTGGAGCGTTATTAGACATATCACTCAGGGACATTGAAAATGTTTTATATAGCGATAATTATATTGTAATAGATCCTCTTATTTCTCCTTTTGAAAAATGTGAGATTATCAGTGAAAAGGCTTATAACGAGGCTAATGATAATTATGGAAGTGATGGCTTTATAGCTATGCAAGGTGTTGAAGCTATAAGGGAATTATTGACACGCTTGGATTTACCTGAAATTAGAAGAAATTTGAGATTAGAGCTGGAGTCTGTTGTTTCTGAAATAAAAAGAAAGAAAATTATAAAGAGATTACGTATTGTTGAAAATTTTATAAAGTCTGGGAACAAACCTGAATGGATGATACTTACAACAATACCTATTCTGCCGCCTGATTTACGTCCTTTGGTTTCACTTGAAAGTGGTCGTCCTGCAGTTTCTGATTTGAATCACCACTATAGGACTATCATTAATAGAAATAATCGATTGAGGAAGTTGTTAAGCTTAAATCCTCCTGAGATTATGATTCGTAATGAAAAAAGGATGTTGCAAGAAGCTGTTGACTCTCTTTTCGATAATAGCCGTCGTAATACCCTGCCAAACAAAGCTGGTACTGTCGGGTATAAAAAATCCATTAGTGATATGCTGAAAGGAAAGCAAGGTCGTTTTCGTCAGAATCTTTTAGGTAAGAGAGTAGATTACTCAGGACGTTCTGTGATAGTTGTTGGTCCAACTTTGAAGTTAAATCAATGTGGATTACCAAAAAGAATGGCTCTTGAATTATTTAAGCCTTTTGTTTACTCAAAGCTTAAGATGTATGGTATTGCCCCGACTATCAAATTTGCTAGTAAACTAATAAGAGCAGAAAAGCCAGAAGTTTGGGATATGTTGGAAGAGGTAATAAAAGAGCACCCTGTTTTACTGAACAGAGCACCTACCTTACATAGGCTCGGTATTCAAGCTTTTGAGCCAATACTCATTGAAGGTAAAGCTATACAACTTCATCCACTTGTTTGTGCAGCGTATAATGCCGATTTTGATGGTGATCAAATGGCAGTGCATGTACCAATTTCATTGGAAGCTCAGCTTGAAGCCAGAGTGTTGATGATGTCAACCAGTAATGTTTTAAGTCCTTCCAATGGTAGACCAGTAATAGTTCCTAGTAAGGATATAGTACTTGGTATATACTACCTCTCTTTACAAGAGCTCGTTGATAATGAAGATGGTTTAGCACATTTTGGTAGTTTTTGTGATATTGAACATTCTTTGAATAGTGGTATTTTACACATTCATTCTAATATAAAATATAGAATGGAATATATTAATAATGATGGAGAGATTTACCATAAAACTGTTCGCACAACTCCTGGTCGCTTGATATTATGGCAAATTCTACCTCAACATAAGAACTTAAGCTTTGATTTAATAAATCATATACTAACAGTTAAGGAAATAACTAATATAGTTGACTTAGTATATCGTAATTGTGGTCAGAGTGCTACGGTAGTGTTTTGTGATAAATTAATGGTACTTGGTTTTGAGTATGCTACGTTTTCTGGCGCTTCTTTTGGTCGTTATGATTTGGTTATACCTGAAACTAAAGCTATACATGTTGATCATGCAAGAAACGAGATCAAGAAATTCTCTGTGCAGTATCAAGACGGGTTGATCACTAGAAGTGAGAGATATAATAAAGTCATAGACGAGTGGTTAAAATGTACAGATATGATAGCTAATGACATGTTAAAGGCAATGTCGGTATATGATAAAAGTAGTAAGTATAACTCAGTGTATATGATGATCAATTCTGGAGCAAGGGGTTCTACTTCACAAATGAAACAGTTAGCAGGAATGCGTGGAGTAATGACTAAGCCTTCAGGTGAAGTTATAGAAACACCTATCATCTCTAACTTCCGCGAAGGATTAAATGTATTTGAGTACTTTAATTCTACTCATGGTGCTCGTAAAGGCTTAGCTGACACTGCACTTAAAACTGCAAATTCTGGATACCTAACTCGCCGTTTAGTGGACGTGTCACAAAATTGTATTGTTACACAGCATGATTGTAGAACAAAGAATGGATTGGTTGTTAGGGCTACAGTGGAAGATGGTACTATAGTTGCATCTTTAGAAAGTGTTGTTCTAGGCAGAGTGGCTGCAAACGATATATATAATCCAGTAACAAAAGAACTATTGGTAACATCGGGAGAATTAATTGATGAAGATAAGGTTAAACAAATTAATATTGCAGGACTTGACGTTATAAAAATTAGATCTCCTTTGACCTGTGAAGTAAGTCCAGGTCTATGTGCTTTATGTTATGGAAGAGACCTTGCAACTGGTAAAGTTGTGTCAATAGGTGAAGCGATTGGTGTAATAGCTGCACAATCTGTTGGGGAGCCAGGTACACAATTAACTATGCGTACATTCCATACAGGTGGTGTAGTAACAAGAAGCGTTGAATCTTCTAATATTGTCGCTTCAATTAATGCTAAAATAAAGTTAAACAACAGTAATTTAATTGTTGATAAGAATGGAGATAAAATTGTTGTCAGCCGTTCTTGTGAAGTTATATTGGTTGATAGTTTAGGTAGTGAAAAGTTAAGGTATAACATACCTTACGGTGCTAAGTTTTATGTAGCTGAAGGTGAGTCAGTAAAAATTGGTGATAAGGTGGCTGAATGGGATCCATATACATTGCCTATCATTACAGAAAAGACAGGTACAGTGTCTTATCGAGACTTAAAAGATGGCATTTCAATTACTGAAGTAATGGATGAATCTACGGGAATATCAAGCAAAGTAGTAAAAGACTGGAAGTTGCATTCTGGTGGAGCTAATTTACGTCCTCGTATAGTTCTACTTGATGATAATGGTGAAGTAATTACATTAGCTAGTGGTGTTGAAGCGTGTTATTTTATACCAATAGGTGCAGTATTAAATGTGCAAGATGGGCAAAAAGTTTATGCTGGTGATGTGATTACAAGAACGCCAAGAGAGTCAGTTAAAACTCGTGATATTACTGGTGGTTTGCCGAGAGTTATAGAACTATTTGAAGCACGACGTCCAAAAGAACATGCAATTGTTAGTGAAATAGATGGTCATGTAACCTTTTCTGAAAAAGATCGCAGAGGAAAACGCAGTATATTAATTAGGCCTGTTGATAATCAAATTCCTCCAACGGAATATTTAGTATCTAGAAGTAAGCATGTTATAGTGAATGAAGGTGATTTTGTTCGCAAAGGTGATCTATTGATGGATGGTGATCCTGATCTTCATGATATCTTGCGTGTATTGGGGCTGGAAGCCTTAGCGCATTATATGATTTCTGAAATACAGCAAGTTTATAGATTCCAAGGTATCCGCATAGATAATAAACATTTAGAAGTGATTTTAAAGCAAATGCTACAAAAAGTAGAAATTACTGATCCGGGTGATACTATGTACTTAGTTGGTGAAAGCATTGATAAATTAGAAGTTGATAGAGAAAACAATGCTATGATTAATTCTGGTACTCGACCTGCTGATTACTTACCTATCTTGCAGGGAATTACTAGGGCAAGTCTTGAAACTAATTCATTTATTTCTGCTGCCTCTTTCCAAGAAACAACAAAGGTGCTAACAGAAGCTGCTTTCTGTGGCAAGGATGATCTGTTGATTGGGTTAAAAGAAAATGTCATAGTAGGTAGATTAATTCCTGCTGGTACAGGTTTAATTATGAATAAAGTTAGAACTCTTGCTTTACGTAATGATATGGATGACTATGAAAAGTATTTTAACATTGAGTTTTACGATGAAAAGGAGTTAAGAGATAATGTGAAGGAAAATTCGACAATATTGAGTTAAATATGCTATTTACTGGACCTCTTTGGAAACTTGATTTTAACAGCAGTTTTATTTCAAGTTTCTCAATTAGAGGTCAAGTTTACTCTAATTTTACTATGTAATTATACAATTGAGAGTATTGCACTAGAAATTGCAAATTTTCTATAATTGTGGTATAATAACTAAAAATCAACACGAGATGCTATTAACACAGATCATCTTCTCTAGCGTAGCACTACTCACTATCATAATAATATTTCTTTTTTTTAGGAAAGTACGTAAGAAACGTATTATAGTTACAAAAAAAACTACCACAGAAGAAGATAAAAAAAATAATAAGCTATACAAAAAAGATAAGCAAAAAGAGCGTAAGCAAACACTAGAACAAGAGATTGACAATGATGTAACACAAGACGACATAAAGCAAATCTACAAAGAAGATTTAGAGATAGTAGATATTGCAAAACCATTAGGTAAATGGACAAAAATGGTTATGCAGAATGGAGGCCTCATGCTACGTTTTGCACAGTTAATAAAAAGTGAAGGTGGTCAAAAGGGATTTTGGCAATTATTTGTTGAAGCACAATCTTCAACCAAAAGCAAAGACAAGGGCAAAGGTAGATAATTTATGCTTGAATGTAAAAATTTATCCTGTACTCGCAATAATAAAACATTATTTAAAAATCTCAGTTTTAAGGCTGAGCCACAATCTAAAATTTTAATCACCGGACAAAATGGTAGTGGTAAAACTACCCTCATCAGAAGTTTATGTGGGCTACTACCACCTACATCTGGTAATATTAAGTATCATGGTAATGATATATATGAAGACCCTAAACTCTATACATCCGCTATGGCATATATAGGACATAAAAATGCTTGTAAGGACAATCTCACTGTCATGCAAAACATAGAATTTTGGGCAGGAATACGTAGTACAAAAGAATTAATTATAGCAGCTGCCTGTTGTTTGCAGTTACAACCTGTACTAAACATCAGATATAGTGAGCTTTCTGCAGGTTGGAAAAGAAGGGTTGCGCTTGCTCGTCTTTTAGTTTCTAATGCTAACATTTGGTTCATAGATGAACCATTTTGTAACCTTGATAATACAGCATACGATTTAGTGATTAACCTCATTACAATACGTTCCAAGCAGAATGGCATAGTAATCATTACAGGCCCGAGTTTTACAGAGCAACTATCCGACTTCAGGACAATTAGCATATGTGATTTTAGTGGCTAGTCCATAAGTAAAGCTCATACATCTAACTTTATTTAACACTTCCATCCCCCTACTCTCACATCCATATTTAACTTTCTCCGGCTAATCTCTCTGCTTCATTGCGTGCAATTAGAGCTTCAATAAATTCATCTAACTCACCTTCTTTCATAATTTGGTCTAACTTGTATGAAGTTAAATGAATTCTATGATCCGTAATTCTTGATTGTGGAAAGTTATATGTTCTTATGCGCTCAGAGCGATCTCCAGAACCTATTTGACTTTTTCTTATCTGCGATCGCTCTGTTTCTTTTTTTTGTCTTTCAATTTCATACAATCTCGCTCTCAAGACTTTAAGTGCCTTAGCTTTGTTCTTATGCTGTGATTTCTCATCTTGTTGTATTACAACCATTCCTGTTGGCAAATGTGTAATTCTCACTGCGCTATCAGTTGTATTCACCGATTGCCCTCCAGGTCCACTGGATCTATACACATCTATTCGTAAATCTTTCTCTTCTATCTTGAAATCAACTTCTTCTACTTCAGGCAGTATTGCCACAGTAGCGGCAGAAGTATGCAACCTGCCTGAAGACTCAGTTTCTGGTACTCTCTGCACTCTATGCACTCCTGATTCAAATTTCAGCCTCGCAAACACTTCTGTGCCATTAATTAACGCCGAAGCTTCTTTATATCCACCTATACCAGTGTTGGAGATGCTAATTGGTTCAAATTTCCAGTTTCTTCTTTCTGCATATTTTTGATACATACGATATAGATTAGCGGCAAATAATGCTGCTTCTTCACCACCTGTGCCAGCTCTAATTTCTAATATGACATTTCTTGAATCATCTGCATCCTTTGGCAATAGGGCTAACTTTAACCTGTCTTTTACTTTTGGTAATAACACTTTGTGCTTGGCAAAAAATTCCTCTTTTGCTAATTCTCTAATGTCATGTTCAATACTCTCATCCTTTACTATTTTATCTAAATCTGAAATATCCTCTTGTAATGCCTGATATTCATCTATCACTTGAATGATAGGCTTTAATTCAGAATATTCCTTAGAAAGATTAATAAATTCTTTTTGACTCAAATCAGCAGGATTTCCCAACCTCTTTTCTACGTCATAAAATTTTCTTTTTAAATCCTGCAGATTATTTTCTATATCCATACAACACACTTCAAGCTATAATATATTGAAATAAAAAGTTCCTCATATCAAGTAATAACATTATACTATACTTATCACCTTGAATACTTTTCCTATGGCAAAACAAATAACATCGAATTGTGACTTTATATTTGGCGCTTCGAACACAAAGTCATTACCTGATGAATTGGTACCAGAAATAGCGTTTGCTGGTAGGTCAAATGTAGGAAAATCCAGCTTGATTAACTTGCTAGTAAACAGTAAAAAAGCTGCTCGAGTTTCTTCGAAACCTGGGTGTACTAGGCAAATAAATTTTTATTCTATGCACAATAATAAGTTCAGGTTTGTTGATTTACCAGGATATGGTTATTCCTCTGCAGGAAAAGAAGAAATAGCACAATATTTAAGTTTAATTGAATACTACTTAACCCAAAGAAGAAATCTCAAAAGAGTTTTTGTGTTAATAGATGGACGAATAGGATTGAAAGAAATAGACAAAGACTTCATTTGTTGGTTAACATATAATAATATAAACTTTAGTGTTGTATTAACAAAAGCAGATAAAGTGAATCAGAAAGATTTAAATGCAGTGCAAGAAAGCATACAGAAGTGGATGCATGGTGAAGGTATACTAGCTCACCAAATAAATACGGTAAGTGTACGTATAAGATGTGAATTAAAGAATTTAAGAAATGAAATTTTCAAATTTATACAATGATACAAATTATAATCAGAAGATGAAAGACTTAACAACATTCCAAGAAAAGGCAAAAATATTACTAGAGGTTCTGCCTAATATACCTAATTTTGTAGGAGAAACTTTCGTTATAAAATATGGTGGCATAGCCATGTCAGACGAAATACTATTGAACGCTTTTGTGCGTAATATTGTTTTATTAAAACAGTTAGGTATAAATCCTATAATAGTTCACGATGGGGAATGTGAAATTAACTCATTGTTGAAAACACTAGGTACAGAAAGCAAGTTTGTTAACAACATTAGACTGACAGATAAAGAAACCATACAAATCATTGAAATGGCACTATGCGGGTCACTCAACAAAAAGATAGTTGAACATATAAACTCTGTAGGCGGCTCAGCTATTGGATTATGTGGAAAAGATGGCAACTTAATAAAAGCAGAAAAAATAACTGCCACGCTCAAAAAAAATGAATCAAGCAATATTGAGAAAATACTAGATATTGGATTTATAGGTAGACCAATTGAAATAAATCCTGACATATTGTTCTTTCTTGAAGAGTCAGATTTTATACCAGTTATTGCACCAATAGGCTATGGAAAAGACGGAGAGACGTATCATATTGATGCTGATAGTGTTGCAAGCGTAATAGCGATTACAGTTTCTGCATCTAAAATGATAATCTTTAGTGATACAGACGAAGAAATAAATGAAATTAGTGATAGAAAGATATCTGTTAAAAATCTAAATGCATCAATTAATAGTGGAAAAATCAAAGGAGAAACGCTTATCAATAGATTTATAGCATGCACTAAAATGGTAGAAGAGTGTGCTGGAATTGCCCATATAGTTGATGGAAGAATACCTAATATTATTTTAGATCTGTTTACTGAAAACAACTTAAGTGCATCAATTATAGGTGATTCATAGTCTTTTAGTTTAAAAACTTGGCTTGACCATCAAAGTTATGTTATTGTTTTCCCTGACCTTCTTAAACCCCACCCTTTCATAAATACGAATTGCGCCTATGTTTGCTGTATCAGAGTCAACAGAAACGTTTTTAAAATCTTCAAAGACAAATTCATTTAAGAATATACTCAAAGCTTGCGTACCAATACCTTTACCTATGTAATCTGGATTACCAATATACCAATCTATGTCAGCACAGCTCTCTGGAAGATCTGAGAAGATGTCTTGAAAAGAAATGAAAAGATAAATATACTAAAGCAAATGTAGAATTAAGAGGTAAAAAAATGTATCCAAGTGACATAAGTGACAAAGAATGGGAAATACTAGAGCCATACGTTGCACAAGGGGCAATAGGAAGGCCAAGAAAACACGATATTAGAGCGATTATTAATGCAATAAGATATATAATGA
>NZ_JACVWV010000023.1 GCF_014534705.1 Wolbachia endosymbiont of Pentalonia nigronervosa
CCATTTTTTCCCACTCCGGCCTCACTTTTTCCACGATTTTTTCAAATTCTTCTGTTTTTAGACCCGTTAATTGTCTGAAAATATAAGGGGTTTTTGCCACTTTTGCATAATTTATTGCCATTTTCTCTCACTAAAACTCTCATTTTATACGCTTTTTTTTGTTTTTCTACTTTTTTCCTCGTTTTGCAGGGGGTCTAATATTGCAGGCTCAGGTATAGATTTTCCTTTAAAACCTTTAGGAGTCAAAACATTTGTCAGTGCAGTCCATGTACCCATACTTGGATTTTTGCTTTTTTCCTCACTAACTTTTTCGTAGAGTTTCATAGCTCCATAACCCACTGCAGCTCCTATAATAGCAGCAGTAATGATAGCTGCAACTGAACAGGTAACTAATGCACAATATAATGAGGCAATGAATGAACAATATATAGATGCATGTACATAAACGTCAAAACCTGATTGCTTATCCCTTTGTTCTTCTTCATATTTTTTATTTCTTTGTTCTTCTTTATATAAAAAACGTACATCCTTTAAACTTTCTTCAGATGCTTTCTCAATAAAATTTCTATTATTTTTTCTATTACTACTTTTTGTGATAAAATTTATACGTATATATTGATCTAAATCAATAATATTTGCTTTAAAAGTTTCTATCAACTCACTGATTTCTTTTTTATGCGCCCCACCTGTAATATCCAACCCCACTAAAACAAAAAATAAACTTTTTATATTATCTGCGTTTAAATAGCGTTGTACTGTATCAGCAACAGGTATAATACACAGGCTTGTCTTTTGTTTTAAAAAATTTATAACTATATTACTTTTCTGTTGTTCATTGCTTAAAAACTCTTTAATACCATATTTTAACCAAGTACTAAAAGCGAGTTCTTGTGCTTTGAATCTGATACATTTTTTTATCTTAATTAACCCATCTATTAGCTCTGCATCATCCTTAACGTTTTGAAAGAAGCCACTAAATTCAACTTCACTACGTACAAAAAATTCCAGTACACTATTCTCACTTAGCCTTTCTTTCTCAATTGTATTAAATCTTAATCCTTTTGCTAAACAAAACATTACAAAATTTAAGTGAAACATCACTTGATTATTTTTTAGCATACTATTCTTATTTATAAAATTTGGGTCAGCACCTGCATTCAAAAGAATTTTTGCAATTTCATACTGTGGAGAAAAAACAATAGGTACTAGAGTAAATTCAATTAGGCTTAACTCATGGTACTTATTTAGCATGGGCATATGCCACCTTATTGTGATATCCAAATCCTTTGGTTTCATATAAGATACCATATCCCTTACCACTTCAACTAACATAGTTCTGTGAGGCTTCATTCGCACACACTCAATTGCGTAATATAGTGCATTACGTTGTAATTTATCCATCATGCTAGGATTTGCACCATTTTTAAGTAAGGTGTGTACTGTCTGTCTCATGTTCTCGAAATCAGGAAAGAGACTTAGTTTGTAGGTTCTAATAGCCATAATTAAAGGCGTAGAATCTATACCATAATTTGATGACAATCTGCAATCTTCAAAGCCATCATACCGACAATTAGGGTCTGCACCCTTAGATATTAATTTCTTTACAAGAAAAAAATTGCTGCTGTGAGATGCTATTATTAATTGCCTATTCAACTTCAATCTGTCTTGTTCAGAAATTGCATTTAACATACCGCCCCCAAAAACACTTAATCATAATAATATGTAATAATAGAAATAATAAAATCAATGCTATTAGCTCTTTCCCCTCATCATAAGCAGAATTTTATAAAAGAACTATTGACTTTTAATACAACTACTGAATGTTGGTAGGGTTTTATCCAAGGGAAGAAAATTTGCCTGCATGATCTTCCTTCATAGTGTTTAGTGTATCATAATCCGTAAAGTCTAACTTTATTGGTGTGATTGTAATAAACCCTTCGTTAATTTTACTAACACTTTCACTACCTAAGGTATTATCTCGATGAAAATCTAAATTGAAAGAATGATCTAAATTTTCGACAAAAGTTACATTGCATTTGGTGCTATATTCACCTTGTCCAGCAAATTCTATACCTTTTACTCGCTCTGTAGATGGAAAATTGACACTCATCACTGTATTTTTAGGCCAGCCAATTTCAACTAATTGAGTGATAACTTTTTGCGCAAAAGCTTCTGTATTGTACCAGCTTATTTTATTATGATTGTTATATGTTTGACTTAGTGCAATAGAGGGTATCGACCTTGCAGCACCTTCCATAGCTGCACCAATTGTTCCTGAATAACAAACATCACCTCCAATATTTGAGCCAAAATTTACTCCAGATAATATCAAGTCTGGCTTTTTATTCATAATCTTGTATAATGCAATTATCACACAATCTGCAGGCGTTCCTGATATACTAAACTCCCTCTCACTGTGTTGATTTACTTTCATAGACTGTTTTACTATATAGTCTAAAGACCTTGCTGACGCGCTTCTATCGGTATCTGGAGCCACTACCCATATTTCCGATGCAAAATTTGATACAACTTTTTTCAGTAATTTTATTCCCTCACTGCCAAATCCATCATCATTTGTTATTAGTATTATCATTTTTTGTGTCAATAACTTGATTAAAACTAATTATAACATCATAACTTCCATGGATCCAGTGCAATCATTAGACCTCATGAAAAACCTATTTCTAATGGCAATTTTATCGCTTTTCAAACACATTTTAATGGTATCCATCATTTCCATTTTAAATTTAAAAAAGAGATATTAATGCAATTTAAACTAGAAAATTACTTGACTTTATCATAAAAATATGATAAAATTAACCTTTTCTATTAATTTAAAAAGAATTATGACTGATAAAGATACAAATACTCCTCCACATAATGCTACTAAAAAAGGTAATACAGTGGAAGCAAGGCATCTCATAGAACAAGATACAGGTGTTACTGCTAGAAATAATGAACTTAAAGAAACACCTTTACATTTGGCTGCTGAAGGGAATGATATAGAGAGAGTAAAGACTCTAATAGACAATGGTGCAGGTGTTAATGATTCCAATGGATATGGAGAAACTGCTTTACATTGGGCTGCTAAAAAAGGTAATATAGAGGTAGCAAGGTATCTAATAGAAAAAGGTGCAGATGTTACTGCTAAAAATGAACTTGGAGACACTTCTTTACATTTAGCTTCTCAATATGGAAATAAAGAGATAGTAGAGATTCTAATAGAAAATGGTGCAGAGGTTAATGTTAAAAATAGATATGGGGAAAGTCCTTTACGTTTGGCTGATGAATATGAGAATAAAGAGATAGCAAAGATTCTAATAGAAAATGGTGCAAAACCTGATACTTCAGTACAGCATGTACAAACAACAAAAGTAGGTCCTGATTTAAGTAACCAGCAACCTTTGTAGTATGTGTATCGATGGCGGTTTTGTTGTCGATATACTCCTTTTTGCATTTCGTTAGTTTTGCGAATCTTGCAAATAATTTAAGCCCATGGCATGCCGAATAAAGCATTTTTTAAGTGCACTAGAATTCTCAACTATCATCAAGCCAAAATTCCTTAGTGCTTTAGCGCAAAATATTCTATTGGAGAATATTCTATTTAATCCGTCAGTGGCCAATGCCATAGTAACATTATCAAAATATCGGTCACGTGAGATTTTTTTCAATAAATAATCGCTGCCAATATCAATACCAGATTCTTTTGCAGTAACGATATGCTTGATCACACTTTCTACATCTCTTATGCCAAGATTAAGCCCTTGACCTGCCACTGGGTGAATTGAGTGTGCTGCATCACCGACGAGTAGAATCCTACTTTTATATAATCTTTGTGCAAAAGTAAAACTTAAAGGGTAAGACTTTCTCTTGCTTTCTAGCTTGATTTCTCCTAAATAAGAACCAAATCTTTTTTTTAGCTCTATGATAAATTCCTCATCCGATAAATTCATCAGCATTGTTGCAACTTCACACTTCTCTGTCCAAACTATGGAAGAAGTGTGTCCACCTTTCATTGGCAAAATTGCAAATGGACCACCAGGAAAAAAGCGTTCCACTGCCAAGTTTTGATGATGCAAGTCGTGACCTACATTGCACACTATACTGTTTTGCTGATAATCAAATTTTATTGTTGGTATGGAAAATGATGCTGGCATTTTAGAGTGCTTGCCTTCGGCACAAATAAGTAATGATGATATTAACTCCTGATCATTATCAAGGATGACTTCTACATACCCTGAATCACAAGAAATTGTCTGATAAAAATGTGGGGAATATAGATTGAGCTTACTCAAAAAATGATTATTAATTACATTCCATATAGTGGTATTATTAATTACATAACCCATTGGTTCTTCGCCAACCATTTTATGATCATAGTGTACAGTGATTGGACTATTGCCATCCAGTATGCATATGTCAGATATGGGTTCAGCTTCACTATCTATAAATTGCCAAATTCCCAGCTTTTCCAATATTTTTTTTGCACCTTGAGAAATGGCAAATGCTCTATTGTCATCAACTACACGTGGTAAACTGTTTTTTTCAACCACTGCTACAGATACAGAATGATCACTCAAGCCAATTGCTGTAATGAGTCCAAGTAACCCCCCACCTGAGATAATAATGTCATAATTCATAACTTTTAACTAAAAATAACCTATTTTTAACCATCTTTTCAAAATTAGCTAGCACTATGTTTATATTATTTTGATGTTTTGGATCCATTTACACCATTAACTTGCAGGTCATGTAATCTGCTATCTGCAAAAATTCCTTTTATATATTGATATAATTCAACTCCAGATTGCCACTTTTTAAGTAACTGACGCATTTGCTCTTTTGCGAAGCCATCTGGCATTTCTTCAATACAAGATTTTTCTTTTTCAAAACATAAACTGTCTTTATATGCCTCAAGTGTGTTACATATACTTCTTCTTTGCTTGTCATCCCTAATTCCTACTAATATGGACATCATGCTTTTTCCATTACCATCCATTTTAAATATTCTAGCATCACATTCTATGCTATACCTTATTGATGTCAGATTTGTCTCCAATGTCAATGGATGTATCTTAGGACTATTGAAGCAATCTATTAAACCTGTTAATATTAAGTTTTTATCATTTAATAACATATTGTTAATATCTATTATAACATTATTAGCAAGATGCATAAAATGACTATGACGAAGTGGATACGTAACCATGTGATAAGCAATAAGTTTTCTTTGATCATTAATAAAGTCTAAAACATCTTCATATTCCTCTTTCTTAGCTAAATCTAAAGGTGTCTTTCCACAATTATTTGGGATGTTTAGGAATACTTTTGCTCCGTTATTATAGCTAAAAAAGCGTTCTATTGCGCTGAAATTCTTATGTAAAATAGCCATATGTAGGGATGTATCTCCTTTTGCGTTTTGTAATTTAGGATTAACTGTATGTTTAGGATTGGCTTTATTTCGATGCTCTAATAAATACTGCACAATAGATCCATCTTTATCTATACGAGCTGCAATGTGTAAAGGTGTATTGTCTACTGCATCTCTTGAATTAGGATTTGCTCTGTAACGTAATAAATGTTCGACTATACCTAAATTAAGAGATGCAACAGCTATGTGTAGTGGGGTATCAAGACTATAATCTCGTTCATTTATGATATATTTTTTATCACCATCACAGTCTGCAATCATATCATTCAATACACGATAGAAGTGTTCTAATGTTCCATTCTGAATGCAATAGTGCAGAGGAAATCTTTCCTTACTGTTTAAATTTTGATTTTGATCGTTGATTAACATAAATTGCCTCTATTTTATATAACACCATCTTATAACAAATAAATCCTCACTATTAAAAAAACTTATTTCTTGCAAAATTAGCCAGCATCACGTGCACGCGATGCTGCTGGTCTAGATATATTTAAATTATCCATGTGCGTGTTGTTATGCTGCCTATTCTTTTGTTGAAGCCAGCCTCGCAATATTGATTGTGTTGTTAAGGGTTCCTCAAATTGACGCTCATCTGTGTTTCTTCTCTCACCAATAACAAGGTTCAAAGCAGACATACTTAAAAAAACTTCTTCTATACATTCGTATAGTTTAAATCCAGATTGCCACCTGTAAAGTAACAGATGCATTTGCTCTTTTGTAGAACCATTTGGCATTTCTTCAATACAAGATTTTTCTTTTTCAAAACATAAACTGTCTTTATATTTTTCAAGTGTGTTACATATACTTCTTCTTCTCTGATCATCCGTAATGTCTACCAGTATGGACATCATACTTTTTCCATTACCATCAATTTGAAATATTCTAGCGTCGCATTCTATGCTATGCTTTATTGATATAAGCTTTCTATTCAAAGTCGGTTGACATATCCCAGGCCTATTGAAGTAATTTATTAAACCTGTTAATATTAATTGTCTATTAGCCAATAACATATTGTTAATATCTATTCCTATGTTATTAACAAAGTGTTTGTAATTATCAAGACTAAACTGGTGCGTAACCATATAGCGAGCAATATTTTTTCTTTTTTTATTAATAAAGTTTAAAATATCTTTATTTTCATCAGCTAAATCTAAAGGTGTCTTTCCACAATTATTTATGATGTTTAGAACTACTTCTGTTCCGTTTTTATAATTAAAAAAATGTTCTATTGCCATGAGATTTTGACAAGAAACGGCTATATGTAGAGGTGTATTTCCTTCTACGTTTTGTAATTGAAGATTGGCTTGATAATCTAATAAAAGCTGCACGATAAATCCTCTTTTATCTACAGCCGCTGCGATATGTAGCGGTGTATCTCTTAATAAATTTTGTAATTGAGGATTTGCTCCTCTCTTTAATAACCATAGTACTAAATCGAGTCTTTGATATAAAGCGGCTAGATGTAGTGGGGTATTTAGACACCTATTTGCTTGATTGACATCGTTCAATACATGATAAAGGTATGATGTTCCATTTTGAACACAAATATGCAGAGGACATTCTTCCTTTTTATACAAATCCAATATTTTTTCAGTAACACTATTTAAATTTTGACTGTTGCTTAACATAAGTTGCCTCTATTTTTATATCACCACTTTGTACTTTGTAACAAGTAAGCAAGTAAATTATCACCAGATATATTTATTTCATAAAAGCTTCTTGCACATATGTAGAATAATGATATTAGGCCCCTTGCACAACCCGATTTTTGATGACATAAACAGGTTTTGCAAGTAGCCCTTGATCATAAAAAAACTATTTCAACCATCTTTGCAAAATTAGCTAGCATCACGTGCACGCGATGTCGATGGTTGGAATATATTCACATTGTCAAGTTGTGTACTACTATTATGAAGCAAGCCTTCCAATATTGATCGTGTTTGATTATGTCCATCAAATTGGTACTCATCTGTTCCCCTTTCCTCACCATCAGTAGATTCTAAAGCGGACACATTTACAACAAATTCTTCTATACATTTATATAACTCAACTCCAGATTGCCACTTTTGCAATAACTCATACATTTGCTCTTTTGCAGAACCATTTGGCATTTCTTCAACACAAGATTTTTCTTTTTCAATAAAAAGTCTTTCTTCCTTAACACATAACTTTTTTTTATGTGCTTCAAGTATGTTACATAAACTTCTTCTTCTCTGATCATCCTTAATTCCTACTAGTATAGACATCATACTTTTGCCATTACTATCCATTTTAAATATTCTAGCACCACATCTTATGTTGTGCCTTATTGACGCAAGCTTTTTATTCAATGTTGATTGTTTTATCTTAGGGATATTAAAGGCATTCATTAACCCTGTTAATATTGAGCTTCCACTAGCCAATAACATATTGTTAAGATCTATTCCAACGTTATTAACAAGGTGTAAGAATTTACGATGACCGATTGAATGCGTAACAGTGTAACGAACAAGCAATGTTCTTTTATTGTTAATAAAGTTTAGAACATCCTGATTAGCTAAATCTAAAGGTGTTTTTCCATTGCTATTTTTTATGTTTGTGAATACTTTCACTCCTTCTTTATAATTAAAAAAATGTTCTATTGCACTGAAATTTTGACACAAAATGGCTATATGCAGGGGTGTATTTCCTTCTGCATTTCGTAATTTAGGATTGGTATGAGTTAATAAATGCTTCACGATAGATCCATTGCTATCCATACAAACTGCAATGTGTAGAGGTGTATCTCCTAATACGTTTTGTAATTGAGAATCTGCTCCACGCTCTAATAAAAGTTCTACTATATCGGGTCTTTTATATAAAGCAGCCATATGTAGTGGAGTATTGAAGTACCGATCTGCTTCATTGACAACGTCTTCTATATTATCATCATAATCTGCAATAACATCATTCAATACATGATAGAAATGTTCTGATGTTACATTTTGAATACAAGCATGCAGAGGAAATCTTTCCTTTTTATAAAAATCCAACACTTTTTTTACAACATCATTTAAATTTTTATTATTGCTTAACATAAATGCCTCTATTAGTATACATTATTAATCTTACTAACAAATAAGTAAATAAATCCTAATTTTAGCATGTCTATTTTTTCTTGCACGTACCTTATTAAGATAAAAGACTTCTTTCAAAATCGATTTATGATGAGAGGAGAAGTGCACCGCAGGATGTATTTGGAGCGTAGAACAACAAAAGAAATTGAATTTTGAAAGAGGTCTAAATAAATTTTACATTTATTTTAACAGAGCTTCTTGCACGCACTTTATTAAATAGTCGGAATTAATATTAAAATGCTCATACAATGTTTTACAAGGTGCTGACTCGCCAAAACTCTTCATACCAATAAATATACCATTTGAACCTATGTATTTATGCCAGCCAATATCGCTTCCTGCTTCGATTGCAACTTTTATGCTATTATTATTTAATATTGTTGCTTTATATCCATCATTCTGCTCATCAAAAATTCTCCAGCAAGGCATGGAAATAACTCTTGTTCCTATTCCTTTTTCTTGTAATTTTTTGTATGCTGCAACTGCAATTTCAACTTCTGATCCTGTAGCAAATATTGTAACATCTAATTTTCCTGAATGTTCACATAAAATATATGCACCAAACTCTGATAGATTTGTGGATTGCTCAGCGTTAGCAAATTTACGTACGTAATTCACATTTTGTCTAGAAAGTGCAAACAGTGCCGGAGATTCTTTCTTTTTCAGTGCAATGCTAATACACTCCAAAGTTTCAGCTGCATCGGCTGGCCTAAAAACATATAAATTTGGTATAGCACGTAGAGAAGCTAAGTGTTCTACCGGCTGATGAGTTGGGCCATCTTCACCAACACCAATGGAATCATGAGTCATAATATACATAACCTGCTGCTTCATCAGAGCTGAGAGACGTATAGATGGACGACAGTAGTCAGAAAAGACTAAAAAAGTACCGCCATAAGGTAATATTCCACCATGCAGTGCCATGCCGTTCATATATGCTGCCATAGTGTGTTCTCTTACTCCATAGTGGACATATGAACCATCATAATTGTTACTATCTATTACCTGCATGTGTTTATATTTTGTGCAGTTTGATCCTGTCAGATCGGCAGATCCACCGATAAGTTCAGGCATAGATTTTGTTAAAACTTCCATCACTCTACCAAAAGAAGATCGCGTGGCTTCATGTGGGATTAATTCATGAATTTGTTTCTTTAAGTCAGTTACAATATCGTCCAATCCATCTGGTAAACGTTTAGCAAATCTTCTTTGTAACTCTGTTGTGTATTGTGAATTACAGTTTAACTTCGCTCTTTCAACAATTTTCTTCCATTCATTTTTTATATCTTCTGGTACATGAAAGGGTTCATAATGCCAATTTAATTCTTCTCGCATTTTTTTTACATCTTCTTCCGAAAAAGCACCACTGTGTGCAGCAGAGGTACCAGCACGGCTTGAAAATTTTCCTATGATAGTCCTGCAGCAGATCAGAAAAGGTTTATCAGACTTTTGTGCTTGCTCTATAGCAAGGGAAATAGCGTCAAAGTCATGCCCATCAATTTTACATACATTCCACCCGTATGCCAAAAAACGTTTTTCTATATCATCAGAACAAGAAAGAGCAGTAGTGCCATCTATAGAGATATCATTATCGTCAAAAAGAGCTATTAACTTGTTCAACTTAAGGTGCCCAGCGAGCGATGCCGCTTCATGGCTTATTCCTTCCATGAGGCACCCATCACCGAGCATTACATATGTGTAATGATCAATAGACCTCTTTCGAAACTCAATTTCTGATGGCAATTTTGTTGTCGAAGCTGAGCTGTGCTCCTCAAATACATCCAAGTATTCTGTGGTGCTCGCTTGCACTTCTCCTAAAAATTTCTCATCATAAATCGGTTTCGAAAGAGGTCTAATCAAATTCTTGCCAAAATGTGCTCTGAGTATGGATTCAGCAAGTGCCATGCCAACAGCACAAGCAAATCCCTGACCTAATGGGCCTGTGGTTGCTTCTACTCCAGGAGTAAGACCATACTCTGGGTGGCCTGGAGTTTTCGAGCCTAACTGCCTGAAATTTTTTAATTCATCGATATTTATATAACCTGTTAAATATAAGATAGAATACAATAGCATTGATCCATGGCCATTTGATAAAACAAAGCGATCTCGATTTGGATCTTCAGGGTTGTGGTTTAAAAATTTAGCAAATAAAACAGTTGCAACATCTGCCATGCCGAGCGGCATTCCAGGATGACCTGAATTAGCCTTATTTACTGCATCAATTGATAAAAATCTAATGGCGTTTGCCATGGAGCTATATAAATTGTTCATTACTTTAAGAAAATTTTAAAGTTTTAGTATAAGAGATTACTTGAACAAAAACAAGTTGACATCTAACGTTAAAGTCCTTAATACTTAATAATCTAGAGTTAAATTAAGAGAACTATGACAACTATTATCAGTAGGAAATATAGAGCCAGCCGTAGGCTTGGTGTAAGTTTATGGGGTAGGGCTAAAGATCCAGTAAATAAAAGAAAATATCCTCCTGGTCAGCATGGTGTTCTTGGGTTTAAAAAGCTATCAGATTTTGGAAAGCAGTTTGCTGCACAAAAGAAATTTAAGTTTTATTATGCAATTTCAAGTAAGCAATTGAGAAGCACATTTATAAAAGCCTATAAGAAAAAAGGTTATACTGCTGATAACTTTATCGGTCTGCTTGAGTCTAGATTAAGTTCTATTTTATATCATTCTGGTCTAGTACCAACAATTTACGCATCAAAGCAACTTGTATCTCACAAACATGTTACGGTTAACGATAAGATTGTTAATATCTCAAGTTATAAAGTGAAGCCAGGAGATATAGTAAAAATCAGAGAAAGAGCATCAAAGATTCCTATAGTGGAAGAAGCTGTGCAAAGACAGGAACGTAAGTCACCAGATTACTTAGAAGTTAATCAAGAAGAACGTTCAGTTAAGTATTTAAGAGTACCTCAATATTCTGAAATTCCATATGCAGTAGATATGGGAGTTAATTTAGTAGTAGAGTTTTACTCTCGATAATTAAGCCCGTGTGGCGGAATCGGTAGACGCAGCGGACTTAAAATCCGTGGGTCATTGCGACCTTGGGAGTTCAAGTCTCCCCATGGGCACACCAAAATATATCTATAATATTGTTCACTACATATTTTTATAGTATCGTCTAGCTTTTATGGAGAGGTTTTAAGATCAAAAAACTTAAAGGAAGTATTATAATCCTTAAAATTGTCTCGATTTACATCAGTGATCCAAGTTTGGCACTGAATGCTCAACACCTCCTCTATCAATAATTTTCTATGCTGTTCGTCTAAATGAGACATAACATCATCAAGTAATAAAATTGGTGCTGTATTGCAGTAAATGCACCTTGCTTTTACGCTAGATAAAATAATCGAGAGCAATAATAATTTTTGTTCCCCAGTGGAGCATAGGTTGATCGGTATGTTCCTTTTTTGGCAGAAAACTTGGAAATTATCATTATGTACACCAAAGTTCACTCTGCCAGTTAACATATCTCTTTCTCTATTTTTCTTGAGAAGATTTTGATAATCTTCTGCAGTATTATCAGAATTGAACTGACTACTTATTTTTAGGTGTGCCTTGGGAAAAAACTCAGTGGAGTCTTTATCAATGGTATCCTGCAACATTTTTAAAACCGATGCTCTCATGCGCGAAACGTTGATTGCACTAGCAACCATTATGTTTTCAAGGCTACTCAGCCAATTTTCATCCGCAATGCCATCCCTTAATAATTTACTTCTTTCATGTTTGGCCTTTTGATATTTCATGTAATGATAAGTATAGTTATCTTCAAACATTGAAGCTATACGATCCAAAAATTTTAATCTGTCACTTGGAGAATTGAGAAGTATGTAATCCATCTGTGGCGTGAGCCATATTACGTTAGATATTTTGTACAAAGACAAGTAACTTGATTGCGCTTTATTATCAATTTGGATTAACTTCTTATTAAAGTTTTTTGCAATGCCGATAGAGTTAAAATCTAGCCCATTAAAAAAACTATAATGCACTGCCCAATTTTCGTTAGTGAGTCTACTTTGCATCTCATTAATTTTTGCTTTTCTCATCCCATTACTTTTGGCAAGCAACGAAATTGCCTCTAGTATATTGGTCTTACCTACACCATTTTTACCAACTATCACGATTGAGGCATCTCCTGATTCTAGTTCAAAATTCAAGTAGTTACGAAAATTATGTAATCTCAATTTTTCTACGTAGCAGCGATTAAACATTAAAATGACGAATAGCAATCTATCTATTCAATATATAAAATAAAGGCTTACAAAACATTGTTTTTTGTAATTAAAGTATCTATAATTTGATTTTTAATTATAAAGCCAATGTTACAGCAAAATATTTTAATATGGTTATTAGCATCACTGTTCTATGCATACCAATATGTATTACGTGTAATGCCAAATATAATTTCATCAGAATTAATAAAAAAATTTAATATAAGTATTGCAGATGTCGGTCAATTTGGTGGTTTATATTATATAGGCTATGCAGCAGCTCATATACCTGTTGGTATTTTACTTGATAGATTCGGGCCGAAGATTGTTCTGCCTGCTTGTATTGTCTTAACGTTTACCGGAACATTGCCCCTTATATGGTTTGATGAGTGGTATTATTCAATACTTGGCAGGGTAATTGTCGGGATTGGATCATCAGCTGCAGCGATTGGCATTTTTAAAGTTGCAAGCATGTATTTCGCACAAGAAAAATCAGCAAAGATGGCAAGCTTGTCTATAATCATAGGGCTATTAGGTGGAATATATGGTGGGTTGCCATTAGACTACTTACTCAAAAAATCCAGTTGGAACACTGTTATCTATACTTTCTCAGCGGTTGGTTGCTTACTTGCTTTGTTATTATTTTTGGTAACACCTAAAAGTGATGTTCAACAAGGGAAAGTTAGCATGGAAGATTTAAAAAAGGTAATTTTTAATAAGTACATTATTTTAATCAGCCTTTTTGCTGGCTTAATGGTTGGTCCACTGCAAGGGTTTGCTGATATTTGGGTGAAGCCATTTTTATGTGAAGTATATAAACTCACTGAAAATTTAGCCTCATCCCTTTCTTCTGTGGTATTAATAGGTATGGGAGCTGGGTCATTCTTTTTGGCTTACCTTTTAGAAAAGTATAGAGATAAGCACTACGAGATAGTAATTGCATGTGCACTTACAATGATCGCTAGTTTCTTATTACTTTTTACAGGATTCGGTGGTGTATATGTTGCATTACCAGTACTTTTTATCATTGGTGTCGCTTCTGGTTATCAAGTAATTACAATTTACAAGGCAATAAGTTACGTGAATAAAAATTTGGTTGCTTTAGCAACAGCTGTATCAAATATGATAGTGATGACCTTTGGTTGGTTCTTTCATACCAGCATTTCAAAAGTAATAGATCTATCTTGGAATAAAACGATCATACAAGGAAATCCGACATATGGTGCAGGGCTGCTGATAGAAGCAATATCTATTATTCCTGTGTGCTTATTAATAGCTATGATTGGATTTATATGGTTAAGAAAGCAACAAGGTAAATAGCTTTAAGAGGAAGTAAATATGGTAAATGTTTTAGGAATTAAAGTTTTTCAAAGCGACTTGAAAGCTTTTGACAGTGAAGTCTTTCAATCCATAGAACAAGAATTGCAGCGTCAAAAGTCACAATTGCAACTTATTGCATCGGAGAACTTTGCTAGCAAAGCAGTAATGGAAACACAAGGTTCTGTCTTAACTAACAAATATGCAGAAGGCTATTCAGGTAAGAGATATTACTGCGGTTGTGAACATGTAGACAAAATTGAAAGCCTCGCAATAGATAGATTATGTAAACTGTTTGGCGTTAAGTTCGCAAATGTTCAACCTCACTCTGGTTCCCAAGCAAATCAAGCGGTGTTTGCTGCACTGCTCAGTCCTGGTGACACCATACTAGGGCTATCACTTAACTGTGGGGGACACCTTACACATGGGGCAACACCAAATTTGTCTGGCAAGTGGTTTAAGTCAGTGCAATATGCAGTTGATAAGAAAACTTATTTACTGGATATGGATGAGATAGAAAAGCTGGCACTGAAACATAAGCCAAAGTTGATTATCGCAGGCGCTTCTGCTTATCCAAGAAAAATAGATTTTAAACGTTTTCGTGAAATTGCAGATAAAGTTGGCGCTTATTTGTTAGCAGATATAGCTCACTATGCAGGACTTATTGCTGCTGACGCATATCCATCTGCTGCTAAACATGCACATGTTATGACTTCAACAACACATAAAACTCTGCGTGGTCCTCGTGGTGGAATAATTATGACGAATGATGAGGCAATACATAAAAAAATTCAGTCTACAGTCTTCCCAGGGCTGCAGGGCGGACCGCTTATGCACGTTATAGCCGCAAAAGCTGTTGCCTTCAAAGAAGCATTAGATCCAGAATTTAAGGCTTATAGCAAAAAAGTTATAGAGAACGCTAAAGTGCTAGCTAAGGAGTTACAAAAGTATGGTTTGAATATCATTACTGATGGTACCGATTCTCACATGGTATTGGTAGATTTGAGAGCGAAAAAATTAACCGGTAAAAGTGTGGTGGATAGCCTTGAAAGAGCGGGAATTATCTGTAATAAAAATGCTATACCATTTGATACGGAAAAGCCTACTATTACCTCAGGATTGCGCTTTGGTACTGCTGCTGAAACAACACGTGGACTTGAAAAAGAAGATTTTAAAGGGATAGCTAGCTTGATAAACGAAATAGTTCAAGGATTAATCAAAAAAAATAGTGAAGATGTTGAAAAAGAGGTGTCAGCTAAAGTTGCAAAGATCTGCAGTAAGTTTCCCATCTACTAATTTAGTAGTAATGTATATCCATTAACTGTATATCCGGGGAGTGTTAAATAAACCATATGCGTCAAGTTAAGAGAAAGAGATGGTAAATTGGTGTAAAGAAGAGAAAAAGAAGGTATAAGTTCTCTAGGATAGCTTAATAGAGAGAACTTAATAATGAATAGAATAGCATGCCTATCAAAAAAACTCAAAAATTTCTTTAATGAAAAAGCAGAAGAAATATCAAAAGACGTAGGCTTTATCTAGGCTACTTTGTGCCAAATTCTTTTGAACAGATCAGGCAGGCAGGAGCTTATTTTGTAAGCCGTTGATACGAATATATATGATGTAGAAACGAATCAAAAAATAGATTTGCTAGAATGCTTAGAAGGCCAATCTTTACTAGCACTGGAGGTATTACTAGGAAAGGAAGCAAAAATTAAAGTAAGAATTATATGTAAAAGACTCACTGAAGATGGCCAGAAGAAGAAAGGCTAACAAGCTAGCAAAATCTATGGATCGGCCTTATTGGCATAAGTTGGGGTTCAGCTTCACCTTCCCTGCAAGACACTTTAGCTATAATGCCTTACTTTTTAAAGATACAAGATACCGTCTTGCAAGTCAACAAAAAATTATTCAAGCTGTATCATAAAATACTTACGATCTGTACTATGTAAAATAGTATCTTACACAAATTTATTGAATAGACCTTCTGCGAAACAAAGAAATAAACGTCAAATTCTCTTTGGGGGGTATAAAAACCTATCCCATGTGTGACTTTGCTTCTCTACAACGCT
>NZ_JACVWV010000024.1 GCF_014534705.1 Wolbachia endosymbiont of Pentalonia nigronervosa
TTCATTATATATCTTATTGCATTAATAATCGCTCTAATATCGTGTTTTCTTGGCCTTCCTATTGCCCCTTGTGCAACGTATGGCTCTAGTATTTCCCATTCTTTGTCACTTATGTCACTTGGATACATTTTTTTACCTCTTAATTCTACATTTGCTTTAGTATATTTATCTTTTCATTTCTTTTCAAGACATCTTCTGAAGCTGGAGTGTTAAATAAACTGTAGACCCCCCTGTTAAACAAAATGAAGTGAGGCTATTGAAGAATTTTTGATTTTCGGGAGTATAGTATTTCCTAAACCAAATGATAGACTTCTGTAATGGCTTGACCAACGAGAAGAAAAGGGTCTTTTTGTTGTTGCATGCGAGGTTTGAGCCAACTTTTGATCGCATGCTAGCAATGCTATATTGGATTTAGGTCAGGTGAATATGGAGGTAAATAGATTGAGGTAATATTTTGTATTTGTAAACCTTTGCCATCCTGCACAATCCATATGCCTTCCTTGTTCCTAAATATTGCGACTGTACATCTAACAAGAGATAGAAAATTTTGAAATTCTTGCAACTGCAAGAACTTCCTTCACTTGAGAAAAAACATACCCTTTGTTAACATTAGCATTGATAGTAAAATTACTCAATTTTCTCTTTAGCTGTAGGGAAAGCTGAGTACTGCACATTAGACTTAATTTTTTCTCATCCATGTTACGCTTACTAAGCCTTTGGTTTTGTATCAATCTATTTGTATGAATAAAAATAATAAAATCACAATACGAATGGAGCTTTGTCTCCAATAAAAGAGGAATATCCAAAATTAAAAATTCTCTACCGATTTTCCTCTCTTGAGCAAGAAAAAATCTAAGCTTCTGAAAAACAGCGCAGTGAACTAAAGCTTCAAACTCTATCCAATGTTTATCATAAGCTAAAAAATATTTCGACAGCACTGACCTGTCTATTTCACCGTTGATAATAACCCCAGGAAAGGTCTTGTCTACATAATTGATTATACTCTTATCTACCTTATAGAGTTGATGTACAACAAAGTCAGCATCGAATACAGCAGCACCTAATTTTTTGAAACAACTTGCAACAAAACTTTTACCTACCCCTATCCCACCAGTTAAACCTATGACCATATGTTTCCCTAGTAAACGATTTGCCTTTTACTTCGTATTTGTTAATGGAAACAAATTTTAGTTAATCACTTATTACTTTTGGTACAACGAAATACCCATCTTCAGACTTTGCATTGGACAATATCTCTTCTTTGATATTGCAAGAGTCTACAAGATCATCACGCACGTGAATATCTTTATTAATACTACCATAACGTATAGGAGTAACACCTTCAATATTGACTTTTGCTAAAGTGTCATGTATCCAGTCCAGCATAGTCAGCTCTTTAGAATAAAATTCAATTTCATCATCTGATAATTTAATTCTCACAAGCTGTGCAATTTTTAACATTTCTTCCCTGGTAATTGTTATTTTTCTTTTACTTGCAAATTCTACGAGTGAAGTAATTATATCTTCTGTTGATCTAGAGGGCATTCTTATCTCCTTAATATGAAATCAGCTAAAACATTCGCTATAGGAACAACTTCTATTTTACCGTTTTTTGTAAATTTTGGAAATATTGTGTCTGTAATCACCAACTTATCCAAAGCAGATGAGCATATCCTTTCAACCGCATTTCCTGAAAGCACTCCATGTGTTATACATGCTATTACGAATTTTGTTCCTCTACCTTTTAACGCAGAAGCTGCATTGCATAAAGTTCCACCAGAATCAACTATATCATCAATAATAACACAAATTTTATTTGCAACTTTACCGATTATGTTCATAACCTGAGATACACCTGCTTTCTCTCTATACTTGTCCACCACAACAATCTTGTCACTTAATTCTATATCATACCTTGCTTCCATAGCCTTCGCAAAAGCACGTGCTTTTCCAACAGCCCCGATATCAGGTGCAACTATCACTAAATCTTCTTTTTTTATAGACGTGCAAGTATCTTGCTCTCCTGACCCGTAAACAAGCTGAGAAAGAAATTCAACAAATACTTCAAAACAGTTCACATTAGTGATTGGTATATTGAAAAAACCTTCAATTTGGCTTGAATGCAGATCAATAACTATTACCCTATCTACACCCGCAGTTTCAATCATCTCTGCAACTAATTTTGCACTCAAGGCAGAACTCATGTGATTATCTTTAATAATCCGATCTTGACGACTATACCCATAGTAAGAAATTACTGCGGTTATTTTTTTTGCTCCTACTCTCTTTATTGCATCAACCATGAGCAAAAATTCCATAAGGCTATCATTCACAGGGGAAGATATGGATTGTATTACATATACCTCTTGATTAAATAGATCGTCCGTTACTCTTACATTCATTTCACCATCAGCAAATCTTGATATTTGCACAGGAGATGGCCTAACATTGAGCCTGTTAGCTATAGATTTTCCTAATTCTTCACTATTGCTGCATATTACTACTTTCATTTGTTACTTCCATCCACATTCATCTGCTATCATGACCGCTTCAAATAGATGTTTTTCAAGCTCACTAAGCGATAAGCTGCTCTGTAAATAATCTCCCCAAGATTTTAAGATGTCAGACATCTCAACACCTTCAACTACAGGATATTCTTGGTTTTTTTTAGCATATAACTCTTGAGCTTGTTTACTTACTAAAAATTCCAGTAGCAATATAGCATTCTCTCTATTTTTTGCATTCTTAACCACTGCTGCACCACTGACATTCACCATAGAACCTTTGCTATTTTTGTTAGGAAAGAAAACTCCTAGCTTATTGATATTTTTTTTGTGTGTATCCTGTGATGAAATAACCCTGGCAAAATAGTAACTGTTTACTATCGCAACTCCACCTTCACCCGCTGCTACAGCATAAATTTGATCAACATCTCCACCACTTGGCTTTCTTGCCATGTTTTTTACAATTCCACTTACCCATTTTTTCGTTTCCTTAAAACCATTATTTGCAATCATAAAAGCAATCAATGATCGATTATAAGGGCTTGTGGAAGAGCGCACTAATATTTTACCTTTCCATTTTTCATTTGCTAAGTCTTCATAGGTACTTAAGTCTTTAGGATCTACTAGCTCTTTGTTATATACCAACATCCTAGTTCTCTTTGTCAAACCAAACCAATAATTTTCACTATCTCGAAATTTTTGAGGTATAGAATTTTTTAAAACTTCCGAGTCCACTTGAGACAAAAAGCCTCTTTTTTTTGCTAAAATAAGATTCACTGCATCTGCAGCTAAAAATAAATCAGCTTCACCACCATTTTCAATGCGAGAAAGCAGCTGAGAATAATCATCAATTATGTAGTTAACTTTAATGCCTGTCTCCTTTATAAATTCATCAAATAAGGTACGTACTAATTCCTCCTTTCGTGATGAATAAACATTAACCACTTCTGAATCAGAAATTGCATTATTCTTGTATAAATAGGCTATAGTGATTAATACAATTGCTATTAAAGATATAAGTACAAAAGGTTTTTTCATATGATTATCCATTCTATCTATGCTAGCATTAAAGATACTGGAATAGCACAATTTTGCAAGAATTTTTTCAAGATAAAGGTCTAGTACAAAAATACCTATTTTCATTTCATCAGGTTAATGTGTAATATAGTGATTTATATAAAAAGCAAATGGATAAAGTCAGGAAAGTGTTTGATTCTGTTGCAGATAACTACGACATTATGAATGACATAATGAGCTTTGGAATACACAGACTGTGGAAAGATAAAATGGTTAGCAGTATGCACCTAAAAGAAAATTCGGAGGTTTTAGATCTTGCTGGAGGAACAGGGGATATAGCAATAAGAATCATAAAAACAGAACCAAGCAGTAAAGTAACAGTATGTGATGTTAATCAGAATATGTTGAACAAAGGGCGTGATAAAACTATCAACTCTAATCAACTTAATTTCAATTGGGTATGTGCAAATGCTGAAAATTTACCATTTGAAAACTCTAAATTTGATTACTGTACTATAGCTTTTGGTATTCGCAATGTTTCAGATCGAAAAAAAGCTTTGAGTGAAATGCATAGAATACTCAAACCAAACGGGAAATTTATCTGCTTAGAATTTGCTCCTGTACATTACCAACATCAGGCATTTATTAAGCTTTATGACCTTTATTCATTTAAAGTGATCCCTAAAATTGGCAGTATAGTTGCTAAAGACCAAAGTGCGTACGAATATTTAGTGGAAAGCATAAGAAAATTTCCCACACAATCTGACTTTAAAAAAGAAATTGAGGATGTAGGCTTCACAAATGTTGAATTTCGCAATATGAGCTATGGAATAGTAGCATTACATTCGGGAACAAAATGAGTATCAGATACTGGTATAGAACATTGGATTATTACTTAATTCTTCCAATATTTCTTCTATTGACCATGGGCTTTATTCTTGTTTATTCAGCAAGTCCTGTAATTGCACAGCGCTTTTCTTTACCACAAGATTATTTCATGCAGCGTCACGTAATCTATATAGTGCTATCACTAGTCACTTTATTAGCATTTTCACTTATCAATATCAGAATCATATTCACTCTGTCACTCACTAGTTTCATTTTTTTTATCGTTTTAATGGCAATTATTATTGCGTTCGGAACAGAAGCAAAAGGAGCAAAAAGATGGCTACACGTTTTTAAAATATCAATTCAGCCATCTGAGTTTATGAGGCCTTTTTTTTCTGTAGTTATTGCTGGCATTTTAGCTAGTAAAATAAAGTTTAAGATATATATATCAATCATAATATTTTTATTGATTTTTGTGATGTTACTTTTACAACCTGACTTTAGCATGTCTATGCTTCTAACATATTCCTGGGTTGGTCAAATGTTTATTGCATGTATTCCACTTATATATTTCCTATATATAGGCGGCATAGTCACAACTGGCATTACTGTAGCCTATTCTTATTTTCCACATGTAAAGCAAAGAATTCATAATTTCCTCTTTTTTTCACAGCATGATAACTTTCAAGTCATAAAGTCACTAGAAGCATTCAAAAGAGGTAAATTAACCGGCGTAGGTCCAGGTGAAGGTAACGTAAAAATGCTTCTCCCTGATTGCCATACAGATTTTATATTTTCTGTTTTAGCAGAAGAATTTGGCTTAATTATGTGTTTAACTACATTAATGTTGTTTGGCATCATTTCAGCACGATTGCTCTATATTGCATACAGAGAAAGTGAGTTATTTAACTTACTAGTAATTTTTGGTATATCAATTCAATTTATTACACAGTTTATAGTAAATATAGGAGTAACATTAAGTGTTCTTCCTACAACCGGTATCACTTTACCATTGCTTAGCTATGGTGGATCATCTTTATTATCTTCAAGTATTGCACTTGGCATAATGCTGTCTTTCAGTCGAAGCCAGTCAATTACATTAAAATTTCAAGAACGTATTGCTATGAGGTAATTATTTTTTTTAGAGTGCTTCCTTATTTAAACTATAATCTATATATTGTGTATAAAAGCTAAAAAGCATAATGAAACCTAACATCAAACAATTATTCTACTACATCAAGCCTCATCTACTTTACTTTATTGTTGCTTTTATTGCAGTTTTACTTTCAGCTTTAACGATACTTTGTTTTGGCAAAAGTTTAAGTAATATAATGGATGCTAATATTCTAAGCACAGATAACAATTCTTGGCTTGAATTGCTTATACTGATATTAATAATCTTTGTAATCTCCTTTGCTGCATTTATAAAATTATATTTTATTGGAGTTGGTAGCGAAAAAGTTATAGCTAAAATCAGGTATGATATTTACAGTAATATTCTCCGCTTACAACCAAGTTTTTTTGAAGATACCAGCGTACAAGATGTAATGTCAGCATTAATTACTGATACATCTATATTACAATCAATAATTAATAGTAGTTTAGTCACAATATTACGGAATTTCATAGTGTTAATTGGTAGTATTATCATGCTGTTATATACCAACATGCAACTTACTGCATATGCAACTGTAACAATACCTATGTTATTAATCATTATGACTTCACTTGGAAATAAAGTTCGCACATATTCTCGTCTTGCCCGAGATAGATTAAATGAATTTGCAGAATTTAGCGAAGAAAATTTTAGATCTATAGTTACTATAAAATCATTTGTATTGGAAGAAAATGAGAAAATCCGCTTCAAAGAACGCTTAAGTTTAGTGTCAAAATCATACATAAAATTGACACTCTTACGCGCTATCCTAGTAACAATGATAATTACGTGCGTAATAGGTTCACTAGTTACCTTGCTGTTTTTTGGTATAAGAGAAGTGTTAAATGGTAATGCAACCATTGGAGAATTATCATCATTCGTATTTTATTCAGCACTTGCTGCAGGAGCTATAAATAATTTCAGTGATAATATAAGTGACTTACAGCGAGGTTTTGGAATAATAGAGCGTTTATTTGAATTTATAAATATAAAAAGTACTATAAATAATGCAAATAGTGCTGTAACAATTTGTAATGTTCAAAAGAATATTGCCTTTAATGAAGTGACATTCTGCTATAAATCTCAACCTAACAAACCAGCTTTAAATAATCTATCATTCTCTATCAATGTAGGTCAATCAGTATCAATCGTAGGCCCATCCGGTAGTGGTAAAAGTACTATTTTAAAACTTCTGCTTCGATTTCATGATCCTGATGAAGGTAGTATCACTATAGATGGACACGATATAAAATTAGTTACACTAAATAGTCTTAGATCGTCCTTTGGTTTAGTGCCACAAGACCACACAGTATTTTCATGTTCAATCATGGACAATATATTATATGGTAAGCCTAATGCTGAATATGAAGAAGTAAAGCAAGCAGCTACAAAGGCCTATGCTATGGAATTTATTGATAAGCTACCTGATAAATTCGACACATTTGTAGGAAAAAGAGGGTTAAAACTTTCTGAAGGACAAAAACAACGCATCATTATAGCAAGAGCTATACTCAAAGATCCCCAAATTTTAGTGCTAGACGAAGCAACCTCCGCATTGGATTATGCAAGTGAGCATTTTGTCCAAAAAGCATTGGGTACACTCATGCAAAATAGAACAACGATTATAGTTACACATAGATTATCTACTGCGCTGAAAACGGATAAGATCATAGTGGTTAATCATGGAAAAGTAGAAGAAATAGGAACCCATGATGATTTGATAAAAAAAGATGGACTTTACGCGAAATTAGTCAAAATACAATCAGGAAATTAGTTGTTGCCTTATGATTTTTGTGTTATAATATAACGTCTAGGTGCAATAAGTAGCTGCTGTTATGCGTAAGCATGACAGAGGAAAGTCCGGGCTCCAAGGAAAAGTAGTGACGGATAATACCCGCCGGGGGTAACCCTAGTTATAGGGCTACAGAAAATTACCGCCTAATGTTAAATTAGGTAAGGGTGAAAAGGTGTGGTAAGAGCACACCATAACAATGGCAACATTGGTAGTTCGAGTAACCAGCACTAGGAGCAAGATTAAATAAGAGTAGGCTTTATGTTTTCCTCATATCTACTCGGGTAAATCGCACGAAATAAATGGTAACATTTATTCCAGATAAATAGCTACATAAACAGAACTCGGCTTATATTTCACCTAGGCACCAATAATAATAAACTCACTGCAACATAAGTAATACCATGCTCACAATATATAAGCATTCAACTTTCATGCGTCGTCCTTAACTTGCTCTGCTTGATAGTTATCACTCACATTATTATCAGAATATTCGTCATCGTCTATGTACTCTTTTAAAACATATCCTCTGCCCCAAACAGTTTCTATATGGCTCTTTCCATCATTGGCATTTTCAAGCTTTTTACGCAATTTACACATAAAAACATCAACTATTTTGTTATCTGAAGGCTCATCCAAACCATTGTAAAGATGATTCAAGAACATCTCTTTTGTTAATACCGTGCCTTTACGCAACGCAAGTAATTCTATCATAGAGTATTCCTTATTGGTAAGATGTACTGTTTTACCTTTCACTTCAACAACTCTATGATCAAAATTGATATTGATGTTACCAATCTTTATCACTGACTCTGGATGACCCTTAGTACGCCGTACTATGGCCTTAATCCTAGCCA
This sequence comes from Wolbachia endosymbiont of Pentalonia nigronervosa, assembly GCF_014534705.1. Classification (GTDB taxonomy): domain Bacteria; phylum Pseudomonadota; class Alphaproteobacteria; order Rickettsiales; family Anaplasmataceae; genus Wolbachia. Next base: position 8,155 of record NZ_JACVWV010000024.1, read on the forward strand.
AAAGCTCACTCTTATGAAATGGCTTAGTTAAATAATCATCAGCACCATATCCCAGTCCTTTTGCTTTGTAATTAACAGCAGACATGCATGAAAGTATCAAAACAGGAACCTTAATTTTTGCACTTCTTAATCTTAATAATATATCATACCCATCCATATCACCAGGCAGGTGTATGTCTAGAATGACTAAATCATAATAATCTCCATTTGAAGAGACCATATTATTGTTATAATCTTGAGCAGATGTTACAACATCACAAAAATGTCCATCAGAATTTAAAGTGTTAACAACAGTTCTTGCACTTATTGGATCATCTTCAATTAATAATATACGCATACTTAGCACCCCATAAATAATTTATAATTTTAGTAATATGTATAACTAAGGAAAATAATAAATCAAAGTTTTATTAATAATTACACACACTAATTATTAATAAATAGTAAACACCTTATTCATAAATTACAAACAAATCTAAATATACTATACGTAGTGCAATAATGACATACCCCTCTCAAAACTCAACTATCAACAATAATTCTGTCATCAAGACTTGCTTATACTCCTCAAATACATTCTATAACATTAGACCTCTTGCAAAACCTATTTCTGGCGGCAATTTTGTTTGCCTACGCTCCTCAAATACATCTAAGTATTCTGCGGTGCTCGCCTGCGTTTCTCCTAAAACGTTTCTCGTCATAAATCGTCTTTGCAAGAGGTCTATTCACCTACACTTTTACCGATTTATCGCTATATATAACGTCTTAAAAAAGCTTATTCCTGCGGATTTACATACTATCTAGTGCTTTTCTCAGCCATATTACCACATTTTGGAATTGTGTAGCCTAATTATTGTTACTTAACTCATCCACTTTTTTGCGTAGTATACTCAAATCAGTTGCTCCTACAAATAAGCTATCTCCTATAATCAAAAAAGGTGTTCCACCTATACCTAAGTTCCTTACTAAAAGTCTACTGTTATTTATCATCTGTTCAATTTTACTCATATTATTCTTCATTGATTTGTTAAAATCGCTTTTACTAATGCCTATATTTTGTATTATGCTCAATATACTATCATCTGAAAATTCCTCTTTATAGCTTAACGCAGCATGATGAAAAGCAAAATATTTCTTTTTATCAATAAAATAAACAGCTAAAGCACTTTTTGCCGCTTTTAAAGAACCATCACCAAGTATCGGCGTATCTCTAAATATATACTTAATTTTACCATCATCAATTAATTGTTTAATATCATCTTTTATAGCTTTACAGTATCCACAAGAATAATCAAAAAAACCAACAGCTATGATATGACTACTTTCATTTCCAAAACAAGGATAAGTTAAATCAAATATTTCATCTTTATACTGTGAAATTTTATTTTTAAACATATTATCCCGAGTAGCGTACTTGCTTTTTTCTTGAATATTTTCTATAATCTTGTCGAGATTTCTATCTATATAGCTGTCTAATTCCTTGCTAATGTAATCATCATCCAATGCTGCTTTTCTACTATTTGAAAGCCAATTATTTATTATTGGCAAACTTGCTATAATTATTATTAAAACCAATAAGAGCAATACCCTAGGCATAAAATCTACTTAAAAAGACTATAATAATATATCATTGATCTTAATCAAGCTAAAATTTATGCAATAAAGACCCTGAATGAAGGATTTTAGCTTATTTACAAGCAATAGACCTCATCAATCATATTAGATAGTATAACTTTATTTCCCATTTTCTCTCATCGTTTGTTCTGCAGCGGGAGTTGGTATGACCAAGCGATACATAATGGGAGTATTTTATATTAAAAACTTTCTTTGTTAGTAGAGCATAAATCAGCTAAACACTTTATAAACAAAGGACTTATACCAAGTGTTGGGATGCGGAAGTAATATCCATCTTTTATGATCTTTTTGTACTCTATGTCAAGTTCAACTAGCGTTTCAGAATGCTCAGAAACGAAAGATATAGGTGATAAAACCACAGGACATTTTGTACGCAATAGTTCACTTTCAGTACTTGGCTCCAGCCACTTTACAGGACCAATTTTGCTTTGATAACATATCGACCAATCTAAATCAGCTATAGCTAACTTTTTCACTATTAATTTTACACTTTCTTCTATATGTGAAACATAAGGATCACCTTTTTTTATAATACTAATAGGCAAGCTGTGAGCTGAGAATAGAACTTTAGGCTTACCAACTTTGCTAGCTAGTTTGTAGTGTTGAGATATTAACTCTGAGTGAGCTGCAATAAAGTTCTCGTTATTATAATAATGTTCGATTATCTTTGTATTGCATGCAAAACCATTCATTTTGGTGCTTTTCTGCCAATTTTCAATTGATGATAAAGTTGTAGCAGTAGAATATTGTGGATACAAAGGCAGCAAAATTACTTCATCAGGGCTATATTGTTTTACGTGCTTTATTACTTCGTCAGCAAATGGGTGCCAGTAGCGCATACAAATGAATACTTTATATTTATCATCCTTTGCTTTTTCGTTGAGCTTCTGTTCTAGAACAGTTGCTTGCATTTTTGTATTTTCTAAAATAGGAGATTTCCCTTCTATCTGCTTGTATATTTCTAATGCAGTACTTTCACGCTTAGCTGATATAAGTTTTGCTAATAAAAATCGCAAAGGATTTGGCAGATTAACTATTCGCTTGTCATAAAAAAGGTTAAACAGAAACGGACGAACTGCGCTCAACGAGTCTGGACCTCCAAGATTAAGTAAAACTACTGCTTTTTTTTTCACCTAACAACCACACATTACTTTAGGAGTGCCTATAAATTCAGCTACAGGCTCATCAAATTTTGATAGAGGAATTAAGTTTCTTACACTAGCATATAGCAAGTGACCTGATTTTTGTACATTGTTTTTTGTTGACTTGAAGCTTCTATCATAAAATATATCAATAAGAGCACTGGGAATTGTCTCTAGAAACTCAACTGCAGCTAATGATAGCAATATACAGCTTTGTAGTATCTTCAGAGGGAAAATTATAATAGCGCTGCAATAGGAAAAGTCACTTCTATTAATTGACAATTGTTCTGCATCTTGCGAATTATACCTTACATATTTATTGTCCTTATCAAAAATAGGATAAACTATAGAATCTCTATTAAGCTCCTTATAAATCATCTCGCTGGTATAATCAGTTGTTTTTTCTAATAATTTTTCACGTAGATTAAAAGTTCTTACTATAAAACATGTAGTAATCATCAGAACAGCACATATGAATGCACATTGCATGAGACTTATGTTGGGTATAACTGTTGGTAGCCCAAAACAGACAAGAGGTACTATGATAACCATTTCAAGGAATGGGATAGCGTTTCTTTTCATTATAAAAGTAAAATTGTTTTTTGATAACATGTGTTGCTGATCAGTACTTTCTTCCTTGGTAGCTTGATCTATTGTGGTATCTATCTCTTGCGTGGCAGTAGTTCCATCTGTTCGCACACTATATGCAAGCTTACAAGCTTGTTTTTGACTATTGTTGCGAGTACCTATCTTCTTATCATTACTATGCTCTTTATAATTACCATACTCTAAGTAAGACAAAAAAGCTAAACCAAAAGTTAAAAAACCCTTCACTCCACAAAAAACAGATGATTTAAGGTTGTGTATAGATTGTTTTGTTATAGATGGTTCTACTTTTTTTTTGTGGCAACCTGTCATTCTATCACCTCCTTGATAATCATGCTGTACGAGTATATAGTTATAAATTATGCATGCCTATTAAAAAATTGCTTTTATGTCATTAGGATTTTTAATATAATTAGATCTGTAAGTTACTAAGGAAACGAAATGGCGATTGAAAAAACGCTTTCAATATTAAAACCTGATGCAGTAAAGTGTGATGTTACAGATGAAATAAACTCATATATTAAAAACTCTGGGTTGAAAATTGTTGCGCAAAAAATAATGTTGCTAACAAGAGAGCAAGCGGAACTATTTTATGAAATCCATAAAGACAGGCCTTTTTTCGGAGAATTAGTTGAGTTTATGATTTCTGGTCCTGTGGTTGTTCAAGTTTTGGTTGGTGAAAATGCTGTAAGTAGATATAGAGCAATAATGGGAGCTACGGATCCCAAACAAGCAGCTAAAGGTACAATTAGGGGTGACTTCGCTGAAGACATCAGCGAAAATAGAGTGCATGGTTCTGATAGTGTAGAAAGTGCTCATAGAGAAATAGCTTGCTTCTTCACTGAAAGTGAGCTCCGTGATATTGATATCCCTATGTAATTTGTCTCTTTTCTTTCTTATTTGATAAACCTCTTTCGAAACTCAATTGCTGATAGCAGTTTTGTTGTCAGTTGCGAAAGAGATCTAATGACTTAACTTCCCACCTAAAATTGAATTCACTATTTCTGGGTTAGCTTTTCCCTTAGTGGATTTCATCACTTCGCCAACAAAAAATCCATATAATTTTGTTTTGCCGCTTTTGTATTCTTGAACCTTATCTTGGTTATTATCAATGATTTCATTTATAACTGTTTCTATCTGATTTTTATCAGTTATCTGCTTTAGGTTTTGTGTTTCTATAATTAAAGATGCAGGTTTGCCGGTTTCAAACATAATATCAAATACTTGCTTTCCAAGCTTTGCGGAAATCGTTCCATCAACAATAAAATCTAATAATTCAGATAAATCATTAGCTTTAATTGGAGAGTACATGATATCTATACTAGCTTTGTTTAGACGACCAAAGAGCTCAACAGTCAACCATGTTACAGCAATTTTTGGATTGTGTTTCTGTATTAGTTCTTCGAAGTAATCAGCTATCGTTTTGTCGGAGGTAATGACATCCGCATCATATTCGCTAATACCTAATTTTTCAATATATCGCAGCTTTTTTTGTTCTGGTAATTCAGGCAAAGATGATCTAATAAGATCAATCTTGTCTTGGCTTATTTCAACAGGCAGTAAATCTGGCTCAGGAAAGTATCTATAGTCGCTTGCATCTTCTTTATTTCGCATTACTTTTGTTTTTCCTGAGGCGGTATCAAATAATAAGGTATCTTGACTTATCTCTTGTCCACTTTCTAAAATCTCAATTTGCCTTTGTATCTCATAATCTATCGCTTGAACAATATGGCGTATTGAGTTGAGATTCTTTATCTCACAACGGGTACCAAATTTATCACTACTCCTTGGGCGCACAGAAACATTTGCATCACAACGAAGAGAGCCTTTTTCCATATCACCATCACAAGAGCCAACATAACGCAAGATTTGCCTTAATTTCTTCATAAATTCTGCCACTTCTGTAGATGATCTTAAATCTGGCTCAGAGACAATTTCCATCAATGCAACACCTGCTCGATTTAAGTCTATGTACGTTTTACTACTGTCATGAATACTCTTTCCTGCGTCTTGTTCCAGATGAATTCTAGCAATTCTTACTTCCTGTTTGCCATTATTGATAGATAACTTGCCATTTTTAACTATTGGTTCAAAAAACTGAGTTATCTGGTAGCCTTGTGGTAAGTCTGGGTAAAAATAGTTTTTCCTATCAAAGTAAGAATTTTTATTAATTTCTGCAGATAGTATAAGACCTGTGCGTATTGCTTGTTCTATACAGTAGTAATTTAATATTGGCAATGTGCCTGGCATTGCTGCATCTACTAAGGAAACTTGAGTGTTATGTTCAGCTCCAAACTCAGTTGATGAATTAGAAAATAATTTTGTCTTAGAAGAAATTTGAGCATGTACTTCAAGCCCAATCACTGCTTCCCAATCTACTTTTACCATAAACTTGACTTTAGAATAATCTAATATTCTGCAAAAATTAACTGATAAAGTCAAAGTAAACTAATCTGACAATATACTTTTTGTTGAATAGCCGTTTGAAATTCGCCCTCTTTTGAAAGCTATTTATGGCATGAGTATTGTAGAATACTTTTCATGCATCTAGGTATATTGCAAGATATTCATTATAAGGTAAAATAATAAAAGTTTTTTTATTCATCATGGTTAAAGCTGTACAAATTAGAAAAACTGGAGGACCAGAAGTATTAGAGTTCGTCAACAAAAATATTGGTACTCCAGAAGGCAAAGAAGTTTTAATACGTCATACAGCAATTGGGTTAAATCGTTACGACACTGAGCATAGAAAAGGTACTCGCAGGGTTAAAAATTTACCTGCCGTTCTTGGAATGGAGGCGGTTGGGGTGATTGAAGGGCTTGGTACAAAAGCAGATGAAGGCTTAAAAATTGGAGATAGAGTTGGATATTGTACAGCACTGCCTGGAGCGTATTGTGAAAAGCGCATTGTGCATCAAAAGTATCTAATAAGAATTCCGGATGATATATCAGATGAGGTTGTTGCTTCAGTGCTATTTAAGGGCATGACAGCTCATTATTTAATTAACCAGTCTTATAAGGTAAAACCTGGCACTTTTGTGTTGGTTCATGGTGCAAATGGAGGGTTAGGTCAGATAATATGTCAATGGGTAAAGGATAAAAAAGGTATAGCGATAGGCTCTGTAAGTTCAGATGATAAGATGCTGCAAAGTGGTTGTGAACATATAATAAACTACAATGATAAAGAGGCTGTGGACAAAATTATGGAGATTACAAAAGGTAACGGAGTTGGTGCGGTATATGACCCTATAGGTTATGCTACTAGTAAAGTCTCTTTTGAATCTTTGGGTAAGTTTGGTATCTATGTTTCCTATGGACAAATATCTGGTGCTGCTCCCCTTAGTTTTTCTTTGCTTAGTTCGCGGTCGTTGTTTGCAACTGGTACTTCAATATATCACTACAAGCAAAACAGATTCACGCTGGTGCTTACAGCAATGGAAATTTTTGAAATGTTAAGAAAAAAACTCTTAACTGTAAGAATTAATAAAAAATATCGGTTTGATGAAATTGCTCAAGCACACCATGATATGGAAAATAGAAAAGTAAGTGGCTTAAATATCATTAAATTCTAAACATGTTGTGTTAACTATTTATTAAATGATATCGATTAATATCTTGTATGTTCTCTTGTTACGGGAGATAATGATAAATGATCAACTTTAACTAAAGGTGGCGTACAAAATGAAATATTTTAGTAAAAAAATAAATTTATACTCTATAATTAAAAGCTATTTGATTATATTTCTTGTGTTTATCCTCTATACATTTGGATATTCTGCAACTAATTACTTCTTAGAAGATGTCTTGAAATCATTTAAGTAGCTAATTTATTAAGCATAACGGTAATCATATTAAAGAAAATATTGGTTTTTGAGGTAAGAGGAGAATGTTCGTAATCTTTGCTCATGCGCCTAAAATTGGAGAGCCAAGCAAAGGTTCTTTCAACTATCCAACGTTTTGGAATAACCTGAAATCCTTCAGCTTCGGGA
>NZ_JACVWV010000025.1 GCF_014534705.1 Wolbachia endosymbiont of Pentalonia nigronervosa
TTATATATCTTATTGCATTAATAATCGCTCTAATATCGTGTTTTCTTGGCCTTCCTATTGCCCCTTGTGCAACGTATGGCTCTAGTATTTCCCATTCTTTGTCACTTATGTCACTTGGATACATTTTTTTACCTCTTAATTCTACATTTGCTTTAGTATATTTATCTTTTCATTTCTTTTCAAGACATCTTCTAAGTGAAAATTATAGACAACTTTATGATGGTTCTGAAGAGCGTAACAGAAAATTGGAGGGAATTAATCAAGAATTGAGGGAGGATAAACAGAAAGTAGCAGAAAGACTGTCAACTGTTGAAGAGCAAGTTGCAACATTAATGCAAAATATGACTATAAAAAGTGTGAAGGAGCAGGATAATGCAAGAGGAAACGATACAATTTCTCACTGAACACAAAAAGTACCGAGTATTATGGTGGGGCTTTGGCCCTACCTTACTTGAAGATCTGTGTCGCGAGAAAAAATTTGATGTCACAGAGTTCTTAGTTAAAAGGGACAAATATCAGTGTACTGAACTGATGATAGCTTTTGGTGAGAGAAAAATATATTGGTGGTGGCCATGGAGCAAAAAAATTGAGGATATTACCTTCGATGAGAAATCCTATCGTAGGGTGTGTGAATATCACAAGTACTCATGGTTTTGGCAGATAATTCTTGGTTTATTTACTCCAGTTTTGGTGCATCGCAAAATTGTCAAGTGGATTAATATTGAATGTAAATGTGGAGGGTATATGTTACATAGAGACAACAATCATGATAATGCAGGTTACTTAACAGAAGAGCAACCAACAGTTGATTTTAACACTGTTGGTGGGACATTAAAATCGCTTGGTTTTCCTGGACTATTGAAGCAACTGGATGATAGTCTTGAGCTGGTGAGAAAAAACATGAGAACCGAAGAGCAACATAGGCAATTTGTTGCCGAGATTGATCAAAAAATGAAAAAATCATCTCTGAAAGTTCACCCAGATAAGGTAAGAGCAGAAAGTATCCATAAAAAGAAAAGTGAAGAGGAAATAGCAGCGGCAGTGAAAAAGGCAGAAGATGAGCAAACGGCTTTAAATGCCTGCAGGGTATTGATTAAAAATACAGATGAGCTTTTTTTGGGTTATATTTATATGGATTTTCAATACGGGTGGTATAGCAGGATGAAAATTAACTCATTGGGCAATATAAAAGTATTAAACAAGCTAAACTCTAAAATTTTACTGGAGTTATCTGAAATATCGAAAGTTAAGCAAGAAGAGATAATAACCAACATAAATGAATTTTTAAAGGCAAGTGACAATAGCCTAAAGAGTTTTATTACCAGCAAATTTGAAAAAAATAGTGAAGGCGATTTTGAACGGCACAGGAGCGCTGCATTAAATTATTTAACATTGTGCATTAAAGGACATGAAAATTTGCAAAAGCAGTGTAATAATATACTAAGAGAATGTAGGCAAGATGCAGAGTTGAAAAACTTTCTGTACGACTCAATGTTAAATACGTCATTTGAAAATACTCGGCAATTAAGCCAATTGAAGAGGTTGAAAAAATTTGCTGAAGACGCGTTGCAAGGAAAAATAGGCCGGATGGGCAATATGAAATATCTGGATGAATATATGGTATTGCCTTTTGCCGCGTATGTTAATACTTTATCGGTATGCAGTATCATGTCTACAAAGGAGAAGCCTGAAAACATGCTCTCATTATGGTGGCTGCTTGAGCAATTTTGCTCCTACATTCTTTCACTTTTTTCAAAAAGAGATAACCAACAAGATAGCGCCCATAAAGTATTGAGCGACTTAATGTTTCGCTTTTGTCAAAATAAAGAAGGAGATATTAATAATAAAGAAGAAGGTATAAATAAAGTTGTTGATTCTATAGTAACGATCAGAAGTGAATTAGCAGAGAGATTCAGTCCTGATAACTACATAGCAATCACTCTAGCATCTTGTATTGAGGAATCACGCAAGCTTGAGAAAAGAATAGAGGCATTTGCCAAACAAGTACAAGAAGATTTAAAACGTGTTGAAAAAATTATACAAGATCAAGATAAAATTGAAAAAGATCAAGAGGAAATTAAAGAACATTTACACAATGTTCAGGAAACTCTTACAGTACTGGAAGAGAAAATCAAATTCATACAAAACGCTCAACAACAACCAAGTAGTTCATTGCCTGTGCAAAACCCTCAACAATCACCAAGAAGCTCATTAATTGATGTAGAGGCATGCCATAATCAGTCTATGAGTAAAGATTAATCCAAAATGCAAGAGGAAACAATCAAATTTCTCACTGAACACAAAAAGTACCGAGTATTATGGTGGGGCTTTGGCCCTACCTTACTTGAAGATCTGTGTCGCGAGAAAAAATTTGATGTCACAGAGTTCTTAACTAAGAAAAACAAGTGTCAATGCACCTTCTACCCAATGTGCTAGTAAGGGTAAAAGAAATAGTACTTACTTGCAGAGGTGATCAATAAAGGTGTAAATTTAACCCCTACCTACTTCAGAAGTTATAATACTACCTCTGCTTAAAGTGGAGGTATTTATTGCTTCTCTCGCTAAATGGATTGTACTACAATCCAAACTCTTCATTTATTTTATCAACTACTTCTTGTGGCGGGTTTTCACCCCATCCTGAATGTAGAATTTCTCCATAATCAGCAACATCCATAGATCCTGTTCTACTTTTTGCAAGAAACATTTCTCTCTTTTCTTTATCAACCAAAACATAATGCCACGCTGACCTTCCACGGTCTTTACCACGCACTAGGTATATAAGATCTGACCTACTCCTCCTAGCAGCATCAGCATGAGATCTCTCATTAACAGTTCTACTCTTGCTTTTTATTCCTCCACTTTCAGAAAAAGCCTCTTTAGGAGCAGGTTGCTTACTTGCTAATTGAGAAATTTTACCTTTTTCCCCTAAAGCACTTGTTCTATTATTTTCAGATGCATATTTACCTGCAAAACCTCCACCTCCTTCACTACTAGAATCAGCATCGGAATCAGAATTTTTTTTTGCAAAGCGCTTAGCAAATGAATTGTTTTCTTCGTTTTCCGTCATAAAAACCTCCAAACTTTAGATTGTAACATCTAAATTTTTATTACACTCTATTATATATTAATGAAATTAGTATTAATGCAAAGCAAAATCACAGTAATCACAGGAATTACAGCATCAGGTAAATCAGAATTATGTAACAACTTAGCAACAAAATACGATAATATTATTATAATAAATTGTGACTCAAAGCAAGTATATAAAGAAATTCCCGTTATCACTGCTCAACCACTTCAGCAAGAAAAATTATATAAATTATATGGATATATTTCAGCAAAAGAAAATTACTCTGTTGGTCTATGGCTAGAGGATTTAGAAAAAGAAATCAAAAATGCATTACAAAACTCACAGATACCTATCATCACAGGAGGAAGTGGACTCTACATTAGCAGTTTGGTGAAAGGTTTATCATCAATACCGCAGATCAGTCAGGAAGTGCGAAAAAACGTCAATGAACTGAGTAAAAACTTAAGTAAAGAGGAATTTTACGAATTAGTACTAAGCAAAGATCCAAAAATTCAAGGTAAAATCTTTATGAACGACTCCCACCGTCTGTCAAGAGCACTTGAAGTTATCACTGAAACTGATAAATCAATATTTATATGGCAAGAAAAGCAAAAACCTCCCTTATTTAAGGATTTAAAAATATACACGATTTTACCCAATAGAGAACATGTATACCAAAAAATAAACTCTCGCTTTATAACCATGATTGAAAATGGAGTAATTGATGAAGTAAAAAAGTTGCTAAGCATGAATTTAGATCCACGTTTACCAGCCATGAAAGCACATGGAGTACCAGAAATTATAAAATATCTGAACAATGAGATTACCTTAAAAGAAGCAATACAAATTGCACAAATCAATACAAGGCACTATGCAAAGCGCCAATACACCTGGTTTAAAAATCAGTTTCCAGATTCTGAGACAATAGAAAGAAATGTTCTCCCTGCAATTTAGTACGTTTTTTTCAGCAAATCAACTTTAGATAAACCCTTGTTTAACAAATCAGCATTTAATCGCTCCACAAGTTCTGTACTGTTTATTTGCAAGCTTACATCTGCATAAGCTATTGAAATACCTGGTAATTTTTGTTGTAATAACTGCTTATTAATAGCAGAATATATACGATTTACTAACTTAGATGTATCATTAGATCTCTTTCGAAACTCAATTTCTGATGGCAATTTTGTTGTCGAAGCTGAGCTGTGCTCCTCAAATATATCCTGCGGTGCTTCGCTTGCACTTCTCCTCTCATCATAAATCGGTTTCACAAGAGGTCTATTTGCAATGATAATAAATAGGGCTTTGTTATCATTTATGTATCCTATAAAATCATCACTACGGCAATTTCTGTAAAAATGCTCTATAGTAACCTTCAATGCACTGTCTGTTTCATAAATATTAAAAAGTTTGATTTCTGAAGACTGTTCATCACACGCAAATTTTGAAAAAGATTTTTTATCTACCCCTATCATTCCTACTACTACATTAATTTGATGCTGAAAAGCAAAATCCAACATAACATGTAATTCCAGCATTGTAGAGTCATGATTTAATATGCCAAATAAATCATGATTTTCATACCTTCTACCTGCCAGATAGTTATCCCTAAAAATCCTTAATTTATGAAATAAACTAATATCGCGTATTAATAATTCATAATTTATCTTGTTGCTAGTAAATTGCATAGTACGAAAAACTTTTACCTTTACCTGAATATCCTTACCTTTGCTGTCAATTAAAGAGAAATTTATTATTTTTGGTAAGATATCAAACAAATCACGTCCATTTTCCGTATAATCCAAATAGTCACTTATGCTATCAGCCACTCTTGTACTTAAAATCTTAACTAGCGGTTTACTTAGCAAATCTTCTTTTTTATATTGTAACAAGTTCTCTGCAGCCTGATTTACCGATAAAATTAACACAGTTCTCTGCTCATTATCTTGACAAACAGAAACTATGGCATCATCCCTCCTCCGTGAAGTTAGAAATTTGTTCATGCTTGTGTTATTTATGTATATTACAATGTATATTACAAACATAATAAAATTATATTAAAATTCACTTACTTATTAATATATTTAATAAAATACAATAGTGTTTTAAGCATATTTTAATTTTTCTTGAGGCAAATTTTTATGATAAATTTAATATCAGAAATAGATTTTACAAAATCTTTTGTGTTGATTGACTATTATCACTGGTAAAGATAAGATTAAAATTTAAGTATTGAAGTCATGAAGCAGTTTTACATCACAACTCCGATATACTATGTAAATGACAAGCCACATATTGGCCACGCATACACCTCTCTTATATGCGATGTCACAGCTCGCTTTATGAAATTATCTGGAAAAAACGTTAAATTTACCACAGGTACAGATGAGCACGGACAAAAAATCGAAAAGGCAGCTAAAGCTAATGGCATGCAGCCAAAGGAATTTACTGATCAAGTAAGCGTCACATTCAAAGAATTAGCAAAATTCATGAATTTTCAATATGATGATTTTATTCGCACTACTGATGCACATCATAAAAAAGCAGTGGTAACTCTATGGAATAGATTACAAGAAAGAGAGCAAATCTACTTAGACTCTTATTCTGGATGGTATTCAGTTCGCGATGAAGCATTTTATCAAGAATCAGAACTTATAGACGGTAAAGCACCAACAGGCGCCGAAGTTGAGTGGGTAACAGAAAAAAGCTATTTTTTTCGCTTATCTCATTGGCAGGATAAACTACTTGAACTATATGAAAATCAACCAAATTTCATCTTTCCCGCGAGTAGAAAAAATGAAGCAGTATCTTTTGTAAAATCTGGGCTTACTGATCTTTCAATTTCTCGCACTAGCTTCAATTGGGGAATAAAAGTACCTGGTAATGACAAACACATAATTTATGTGTGGATAGATGCATTGACTAATTATATCACATCTGTGAATTTTCCTAATATTGAAGATAATGAGTACAAACAATTCTGGGCAAATGAAGATTGTTTAAATGTTCATGTGATCGGTAAAGATATACTACGTTTTCATGCTGTATATTGGCCAGCAATTCTGCTTGCTGCAGAACTGCCACTACCGAAACAGATTGCAGTACATGGCTGGTGGTTAAATGAAGGAGAGAAGATATCAAAGTCTCTCAGTAATGTCATAGATCCAATAGCTCTTGCTACAGAATTCGGTGTTGATCAATTACGTTATTTTCTCCTCAGAGAAGCAAATTTTGGTCAAGATGGAAATTTCAGCAAAAAAAATATGATCAGTCGTATAAACTCAGAACTTGCACACAACATAGGTAATTTAGTGCAAAGAACAATTTCATTTTTACATAAGCAATGCGCTGGAGTTGTGCCAATAATCGATCAAAATTTACTTAAAAATGATGAAAATTTATTGAACTGCAAACCTATACTCGACCAAGTGATGAAACACTTATTAAAATATGAATTTAATCACATTATACTGTTAATCATCAATATTGCCTCTGAAGCTAATGCATACATAGACAAAAGTGCACCTTGGACATTAAGCAAAATCGATAAAGATGGTATGAATTTAGTAATTTATAAGTTACTAGAGTACATCAGAATAATTGGTATTCTATTGCAACCAATTATTCCACAATCAGCAAAAAAGATATTAGACCAACTAAAAATTCCGGCAGAGCAACGCAATTTAGAATCTTTATGTAACGTACAAATAAGCCCTGGTAGCATACTGCCTAAACCAGAGCCCATTTTTTTAAGATTTGAGGCTTAAAGCCTCCACTGTTTGGAAATACCTACATGTACTATGAACGTACTTGTAATTCTCTATGTTGGTCCACTCGAGTATTATGTGATAAACTAGTGGGCAAAATATCCCAACCCATTTTCTCACCTTTTTTTAATGCATTAGTAAAAAGCTCTTCGTTGCTTACCTTCACAGCTTGGAGCAAAACCTTGATGCGGTAGTGATCAGTTCCCTTGCTATTTTTGCTTGCTTCAAATTGAGTACTACCATATTCATGCCAATATTGATCATTAGCTAATGCCACTCCTCTACCTTCAACAGCAACCTCACTATGTATAAGCCCCGAAAGAGCATCGGCAGCAAAAAGAGCAATACCAGCAAAAACAAAGTTAGCAAAAGCAAAAACCTTGGTATGTTGTTCTTCTGTTAACTTAACTGATTTAGAATAAGTATCACTTAAGGCATCTCGAAAAATATCAGGCACTGCTGCTGTTCCGTCTGCTTGGTTATCATGTTGAGCATCTGCTTTTGGCTCGCTATCAGGATTAGTGCCTTCCTCTAGTCTTGGTTCGCTATCAGGGTTATTACCTTCCTCTAGTCTTGGTTCGCTATCAGGGTTATTACCTTCCTCTAGTCTTGGTTCGCTATCAGGGTTATTACCTTCTGCTGTTCTGTTTGCTTGGCTATTAAGTATTGGCACTTTATCATCACTTTCAGTCTTCATTATATTACTTGCAATCATCACACATGAAAACGCCAGAACTGCAAAAGAGACTACAGCACAGCCTATAATGAGTGGAAAACTCACATTTAAACTGGCAACAGGAGCCAAAAACTTGAAATATGGAGCTGCAATAAACACCTCAGACGCTAAAAGCGCAAGAGTTGCTAAAGTACCAGCTATTAAATAAGGTGAATTAGTTTTATTAAAAATATTACTCATAAATTATCCCTCGCACTCGTATTAGTTTAATATGCATGTATTACATACAAAATTCACTTAAAGCAAGCACTTTTAATATAAATATATATCTAGTTTTCGTCGAAGATAATTTGAAGCTTAAAAATTTTAAGCCTATTCCGTTTGGAGATACCTACATGTACTATGAACGTACTTGCAATTCTCCATTTTGTTCCGCTTGAATATTAAAAATTGTGGAATATTCTTCTTCCGTTACCTTACCATGATTTAAAAGAACCCTCATTTAAGCCTTTTCTCAAAACCTCAGCCATCGTTCTTCGTACTGGTTCACTTGCTTTGCCTTCAGGTCGAGCACCGCCTGCTGTTCCATTTTCTTGGTTATTAGGTCCTGCTACTCCGTTTGCTTGTTTACCAGGTCTTGCTGTTCCGTTTACTTCGCTACCAAGTTTAGCATCTGTTACTTCAGTACGTACTGGTCTTTCTTCATGATGTAGAGTATATTCAACAGTCCTATTGATATTCCTTGCAATCATCACACATGAAAATGCAAGAACTGCAAAAGAAACTACAGCACAGCCTATAATGATTGGAAAACTCACATTTAAACTGGCAACAGGAGCCAAAAACTTAAAATATGGAGCTGCAGCAAACACTCCAGACGTTAAAAAAGTAAGAGTTGCCAGAGCACCAGTTACTAAATAAGGTGCATTAGTTTTATTAAAAATATTATTCATAATGATTCCTCACATTTAGATCCATTTATACACATATTACATATTAATTTTACTCAAAGCAAGATAATTTTAATATAAATATGTATCTAGTTTTCGTTAATGATCTTTTATATAATGCTATATAAACAGTATAGTATAACTTATGACCCCAATTATAGCAGTCCTGAGTGGAGGATTTTCCCATGAAAGAGAAATATCTTTGATGAGTGGAAAAGCGATAAAACAAGCTATTGATAAACTATCATATAGTGCGATAGAAATAGATGTTGACAGAAACATTGCTAAAAAACTCACACAGATCAATCCTGATCTTGCTTTCATTGCTTTGCATGGACCTTATGGAGAAGATGGTTGTATTCAAGGTTTATTGGAGGTGCTAGGAATAAAATACACCCATTCCGGAGTGATGGCTTCTGCCATCGCCATGAACAAAGTTATGTCGAAGCATATATTCACTTCACTAAATATTGATATTCCAAAAGGTTATGTCATTAGCAGAGAAGGCATATTAAACAATAACATTGCAATTGACTATCCATATGTTTTAAAGCCAATCAACGAAGGTTCAAGCATAGGGGTGCATATTATCTCATCAGAGGAGGATTATTTAATATTAAAAGGCAATCAAAGTGATAGCTTAATGCAGAGAATGATTATAGAAGAATATATTCCTGGTATAGAGTTACAAACTGCTGTGCTGTTGGATGAAGCAATTGGTACCATAGAAATACGGCCAAAAAATAAATTTTACGACTATCAGGCAAAATACACCGATGGTTTATCAGAACACATATTTCCAGCAGAAATTCCAGATAATATATATAAGGCAACACTGCAACACGCATTGACAGTGCATAAATTTTTGGGATGCAAGACTGTTTCTCGCTCAGATTTTCGCTATAATCCTCAAGATAATACTTTAAAAATGCTAGAAATTAATACTCATCCTGGTTTTACTGAGCTATCATTAGTACCAGAAATTGCTAAATTAACTAAAGGAATGAGCTTTAATGAATTGGTCAAAGTCATTATTGAAGATAGTTTATAGATGTTGAACAATATTACTAGGAGTCAAAAACGTTTCCTGCGTAGATGTGCTCTAATTATTACTATATCGCTTTTTCTTACATTAGTAACCTATAGTTCACTTGGTAAAATTATTAGCTACTTTAATTACTACTCCACTCAGTGTAGCAATTTATTGCTCAACAGCGGATTTGCAATTGAAAAGGTGACCATTACTGGTGATAAATTTACAGATCAAAAGTATGTCCTAAGTCTCATAGATAAAACACAGCCTATAGTATATGTGCGGCTGTCAAAACTTGCCAATAATATAAAATCTGTAAATAAATGGATAAAAGATGTAAGGGTTTACAGAATTTTGCCTAATACCCTACATATTGACATAAATGAACATAAACCATTTGCTATCTGGAGAGATAATAATAAAACTTCAGTTGTGGACTATGAAGGTAAGATTATTGTTGATGATTACCCAATGGACAATCTTGTAGTAGTTACAGGACAAAACGCATTATCAAACTTAAAATTCGTCAGAGACATATTAGAAAATAAAACACAATTGAGTGAACATATTTCTTCATTTGTTTTTGTGGGCAATAGAAGGTGGAATATTATTCTAACAAATGGCCTGACAGTGAAACTCCCTGAAGACAATCCCCATGGTGCATGGGATTATTTAAATAGCTTACAAAATACGACTGACTTTACACCCAGCAATTGGAGTGTAATTGATATGCGTATAATTGATAAAATTTTTGTTAGAAGGTGAGGTAATTTATGAAACTAGGCGTTAATATTGATCACATTGCAACCATTCGCAATGCACGTGGAACTTCGTACCCAGACCCTCTGGAGGCAGCCAAAATAGCTATCGCTGCAGGAGCAGATTTTATCACTGTGCATTTAAGAGAAGATAGAAGACACATTAGAGATGAAGATGTATATAACCTTAAGAACAATATCAATGTTGAATTAAATCTTGAAATTGCAGCAACAGAAGAAATGCTCGAAATAGCAAAACAAGTAAAACCGTATTCTATTTGTATAGTACCGGAAAAAAGGGAAGAATTAACAACCGAAGGTGGTCTCGATCTTGCACATAATGATAAGCTGCCCAGTATAATCAAAGACATGCACAACTCTAATATAAAGGTATCTCTGTTTTTAGACCCCAATATAGAACAACTAAAATACATTGAAAAGCTAAAAGTAAAACCCGATATAATAGAAATTCACACTGGAGATTACTGTAATGACCCATCAGAAGAAAAACTACAGCTAATAGCTACTGCTGCTGAGTACATCAATAAATTAGGAATAGAATGCCATGCGGGGCATGGCATCACTTATAAACACGTTAAAAAAATAAAACAAAAAATACCGCACATCTCCGCTTTTAATATAGGTCACTATATAATAAGCGAAGCTGTACTTCAGGGCCTACATACGGCAATAAAAAGGGTTAAAAATAATTAACCCTTTCTCTTGTCACTCGTTTAAAAGATCTGTAAGAGTGCTGCTTGCACTAAATTTTACTCCCGTTTTTGCAGGAACATCTATCAAATTACCAGTTTGTGGATTACGACACTTTCTCGCCTGTCTTAGAACAGTAGATAACGTGCCTATTCCATGCAAACGTACTCCTTCTTTAGAAACTATTCCTTTCTTAATTATTTCCATGAATATATTGTAAATTTTACTTAAATCAGTTTTTGTCAGGCCAATTTTTGCATTAGAGCACTCTCCATATAACTGATTTACCATTTCCTCTTTATTCACATTTTTTTCTTTACTCATAAATTACCTTATATTTAGAAAATCTACACAGATAGAATATTACGCTGGTAACTATAGTCAACTAAATTCGTTGTAAAATGAAATATATTGTACATTTTTATAAAAAAAGTTTCTTTTGAAACCGTATTGTCAATAATCATTAACTTTAAAACTAAAAAAATTAACTATAGATATCATAGCAACTATCTCTTAGAGTACTGACATTTCTTCCGAGCTTTATGTTGACCATATTTTTTACGCTCAACAATACGTGAATCTCGAGTTAAAAAGCCTCCACTGCGTAGCATAGCATGCAACTCATCATTGATACTACCTAAAGCTCTGCTTATACCATGGGCCACAGCACCAGCTTGCCCTGATAAGCCACCACCCTTTACAGTTGCAAATACATCATATTTATCCAATGTAGAAGTTGCAACAAAAGGCATTTTTACTATTTGACATACTGACTCCCTTTTAAAAAAAGAAATCAGATCATCTTTCTTATTAACATTAAACTTTCCGCTTCCTGGTTTTATCCATACCCTTGCCACAGCTTCCTTTCTTCGACCTGTTGCATACGAGCGGCCAAGTGCATCAATTGCTGGCTTCTCTGTCTTTCGAACTGCAAGATTTTTCATTTCTACTCCATTATTTCTTATTTTTACGATTTAAAGAGGCAAAATCTATCTCCTGAGGTTGTTGCCCTTGATGTTTATGTTCCGGACCGGAGTAAACGTATAAATTCTCAAAACGTCTACGCGCCATAGGACCATCATCCAACATCCTCTGAACTGCCATTTTTATTACACGTTCAGGAAATTTACCATTTAAAATATTATCTGGTGTAGTTTGTTTTAAACCACCAGGATGACCTGTATGCCGATAATAAATTTTATCTTTAAGCTTATTTCCAGTAAAATGTACTTTTTCTGCATTAACAATAATTACATTGTCACCACAGTCCATATGAGGCGTATATTCAGGCTTATGCTTTCCACGCAATAGAGTTGCTACAAATGCTGCCAATCTACCTACTACTAACCCTTCGGCATTTATGACAAGCCATTTTTTATTGATTTGTTTCTCTTTTAAAAAAAAAGTTTTCATCTTAATACTTAAACATATAGTTAACCATGGTACACTTACCTACTACGCAATGTCAATATATTCATTGATTATCAGAACAATTTATGTTAGCAATTTAGCTATATACATTAAAAATATCAAATTAATAAAATGTTGAGACTAATTATCATGCTAACAGTTGCTTTAAGTGCCATAAGCTGTTATGCCATAGATTTAGAAGAAGCTGTAGAAAAAGCAGTGGAAAATAGTTCAAAAATAAAATCCAAATTTTACGAATATAAAAGCGCAGAGAAACAACTCAAATCATCCGGAATAGCCGGCTTTTTACCTGAAGTTAACTTACAATATAGGTTCAATGACAATCTCGATCTCCAGAGTCCAAAAGATCCGCGACTTGGAGCGTATTTTACCATAAATCATAAATTAATAGATGGAGGAGGTAATTTTGCCATATTTAATCGGTCGCAACATCTCCTTAAGGCAGAAAAGACAAGATTACGCCGATTAAAGCAAGAAGTTGCACTTAATGCTGTGGAAGTATATGTCAACGTTCTCAAAAAAACAGAAATATTAAAATTAAGAGAACATAAAGAGCGTGTTGCTTTAGAACATTTGTCAGCTATGCAAAAACGCTTCTCCCTTAGTGAAGTTACAAACACTGAGGTTTCACTGGCAAAAGCGAAATTTTCATCTTCAGTTTCTAAAAGAGTGAGTGCTGAAGGTAAATTAAAGCTGGCAAAAATAGCTTATTATCACTTAATTGGTGAAGAGGCTGATGATCTTTCTGAAGTTGATGAACTTTTTCTACCCACTATTCCAGAGTTAAGTGAATGTCTACAGTTAGCAAAAACTAATAATCTAACTTTAAAGGAAGCAATTCACAAAAAAAAGGCTGCTAGAGCGGAAATTATTGCTGAGCAATCTAAATTTTTGCCTTCTTTAAGTGTAAGTGCAAGTAATTATCCTCCTGGTCAAAATATTAAATTTCAAGAACTTGTAAAAAATGCTAATATTGCATTCGTTCTCGATATTCCAATTATGAACAAAGGTGTAAATGCTTTTGGTATTAGTAAAGCTAAGATGGAGGTGAAAAAGTTTACTTATGCTTATCACGAAGCAGCAAAGGATGTAGAACAAGCAGTGATAAATGCTTGGCACAATGTTCTGACAGCAAGAGCTATGATTAAAGCAAGTCAAGAAGCAGAAAAAGCAGCAGCTTTAGCATTAGAAGGAGTGGAGCAAGAAGTTAACTTAAATTTAAAAAGTACGACTGATCTCTTGGAAACTGAAGATGAACTGTTTGAAGCACGTTCAGACTTGGTTGAAGCAAGAAGCAATTATGTAATTAGCGTTTATAATTTGTTATTTATAATAGATCTATGAATTTAAAGGTATTAACTTATGAGTGATGAACAAAGCACCCAATCTGTAAAAGATATTCTGGAAGATATAAAAAAAGCTATGTTTGGCAATAACACAAACGATAGTAAAGCCGTAGCAAGTGATCATGGAAAAGGAGATGATCATAAGAAAGAGGCGCATCTTAAAGGTGAAAATTTACAGCAACCTACAGCAGATGATCACGAAGATGATGATGATATATTACACCTTAAGGAAGAATATTTACCAGAAGCCGCACATGATGAAGATGATTATGAAGAAGAAGAATATGATGATGAAAGTGATGATGATGATGATGAAAACGACGAAGAAGATGATATCCCACACCTCAAGGAAGAATATTCTCAACATAATGAAGATAATATATTACACCTCAAGGAAGAATATTCTCAAAGTGAAGATAGTGACAAGCCAGATAATTATCTGCACAGTGATAATACATCGAATAAGGTAGGCTTACAGAATGACGACTTAATTTTAAAAGAAAATATAGAAGAAATAAGAGCATTGCTTGGAAAAATGCAAAACGAACTACAACAGCAGCAACAATCAAAGTCACAATTAACTGTTGAAGAATTAGTGGTATCTCTTTTAAAACCTGAATTATCAGAATGGCTGAATAAGAATCTATGTAAATTAGTAAAGTCAGTAGTTGAAAAAGAAATTAAAGATATAATAAATAATAAGTAATATTTACAGGGTATTTAGCCATAAAAAATAGAGTTAAAACGGCGAAAGGTAGAAAAATATCTTCAACAAGATGGCTTCATCGCCATTTAAATGATCAGTATGTACGCAAAACAAATAAGGATGGCTATAGGTCACGCTCAGCATATAAACTAGTAGAGATAGATAAAAAATTCAAATTACTACAAAGCGGGCAAAGGGTTATTGATCTTGGTGCTTATCCTGGTGGATGGTCACAGGTTGCATCTCAAAAAACTAAGGATGTAATTGCCATTGATCTCAAACCAATGGACACGATAAATGGCGTGGAATTTATACAATGCGATATTATCAATGAATTTGCAGCTTTAAAGGAGCAATTGCAGGATCAAAAATTTGATGTAATTTTATCTGATATGGCCCCTGGATCTTGCGGATTGCAGTCGTTAGATCATATAAGAATTATGCTCTTGTGTGAAGCAGCTTTGAACTTAGCAAAACATTTCTTAAATCATGGTGGTAAATTGGTAGTAAAAATCTTTCAAGGAGAATCCGATAAAGACTTTTATAATGAACTAAAGAAAGTGTTTAAAACAGTAAAATACTTTAAACCGCAATCAAGTAGATCTGAATCTACAGAAATGTACCTAGTAAGTTTAGACTTTGAAGAAGTCATTCAGGAACAGTAGATTTCTTCAAACTTCAATCTTTACCACAAATCGATTTGGGAGTGTTAAATAAACTGTGTCAAACCGAAAAATGATATATTAATGATATAAAAAATGGAGGTTTAACAAATGAAAGAAAAAAGAGCAAACAAGTATAGACCCCCTGCGAAACAACATAAAGAGAGTTGCTGATAAAATCCGGTAAGGAACCCCAACCCGAAAGCTCCGTGCCTTAGAAGATGTCTTGAAAAGAAATGAAAAGATAAATATACTAAAGCAAATGTAGAATTAAGAGGTAAAAAAATGTATCCAAGTGACATAAGTGACAAAGAATGGGAAATACTAGAGCCATACGTTGCACAAGGGGCAATAGGAAGGCCAAGAAAACACGATATTAGAGCGATTATTAATGCAATAAGATATATAATG
>NZ_JACVWV010000026.1 GCF_014534705.1 Wolbachia endosymbiont of Pentalonia nigronervosa
TTGCGTAAATGAGCGTTTTTTCCATTTTACAATAGTTTTCGGGATAGCGTTCAGAAAGTTTTGCTATGCTCTCTTTACTATTTTGTATTGCTCTACGCACCGCCTCTGTTGTCTTGGCGCACCCATGTAATACTTGATAATTCCTCCTTTGATGGTATTTTTTTCTCATATTTTATTATACCATCACTCTTTGGGACTGCACACCTAATTCAATCAGAGTTTTTTTATTTCTGGGAACTCCTTCATTTAATACAAATCTTATATACATCACTGCTATAGGTGCAAGACCGACAACACCCCCTGCAGCTGAAGGTTGCAAAATTGTAAAACTTAAAACACAACCCGTAAGAGCTCCTATTGCAGATGTTACTCCAAAAAATCTTAAATCTTCTTTACCCATAAACCTTTCTTTATTTATAATAGATATTACCATTTTTATATTAAAAAGTTGCTAAATTAGTAAGGTGTCTTATAATGGCAAGCTAAATTAGCTAACTCTACTTCTAGAATATCCTGTATTTTTAATGTCTTTTTTTCCGTTATTTTACCTATACAAGAAAAAACTACATCTCTGAATAACTCTTCAAATCTTTTCTGATTTTGTGGCGCAATAGTCAGCAATATTCGGCTTTGAGATTCAGAAAACATAATAGTTCTTATATCAGCGCTGTTTGTCGACACCAATGAAAAATCTACTTCAGCGCCAAGATCACCTGCAATAAGTGATTTCACTAAAGCGATAATCAGCCCTCCTAGATTTGGTGCAATCGCCGAAGCTATAATACCGGACTTAATAGCTTTATTATAGCACTCATAAAGCTTTCTAGCATTTTGTGCATCAACCTTTGGTACATTATTGTTCCCTACTCCACTATATAACTGATACTCTGATCTACCTAGTTCATCGCAGGTAATGCCGAGTATATATATCAAATCGCCCGGGATTTTTACATCTAATGATACCGAATTTTCAATGTCTTCTATGATACCAATAGCTGAAATAAGCAATGAAGGTGGCGCAGATATTTTTACCTCATTACCGTTTTCATCGTATCCCTTAAAGTCATTGAACATGCTATCTTTACCTGATATAAACGGTGTTTTAAACGCAGTTGCATAGTCATAACAAGCTTCAGCTGCTCTTTTTAATTGCCATAATCTTTCAGGATTATAAGCATCACACCAGCAAAAATTATCAAGTATCGCTAAGTGATCTATGTTTCCTCCTATTGCCACATAGTTACGTATTGCTGTATCAATTGCACATGCTGCCATGTGATAAGTATCAATCTCTCCATAACTTGAACCAAACCCTTGTGACTTTACTATGCCACGCGTTGAAGAAAAAATAGGCCGTGAAACAATTGCTTCACTACACACTCTTCCTTTACCTTGTAAGGGCTTTAAAATCGATGATCCCTGAACTTCATGATCGTATTGCGTGACTATAAACTCTTTACTACATATATTTGGCCTACTTAGCATTTCCTTTAGTTCAATTTCTATAGGAACATCGACAGTTCTTTTTTCGATTTCTACTGATTTGCCTGACCAAGGTTTTGTTTTTAGATGCATCTTAGGGTTGCCATCATGCAAAAAATGGGTTTCTATATCTATTATAGGTGGACCTTGGGAGACTTGAACTCGAGCCCTTTTGCTACTATTAAACTCCCCAATAACACTGAATTCTACATCATGTTTCTTCATGATTTGCTGAAGCATAGGAAGGTTTTCTTGTGGTACTGCTAAGGTCATACGTTCTTGTGACTCTGATATCCATATTTCCCAAGGAGCCATATCATTGCTTTTGAGTAGAATTTCGCTTAAATCTACGTCAAATCCATTTTTTCCCATTTCACCTATAGAAGATGAAAGTCCCCCTGCCCCATTGTCCGTTATTGCATTATAAAGACCAAGATTACGTGCTTCAATAATGGCATTAGATAGCTTCTTTTGCGTTATAGGATCACCAATTTGAACGACTGTGGAAGGACTACTCCCTGACAACGCTTCTGAAGAAAACGTTGCACCATGGATCCCATCTCTGCCAACCCTTCCACCTATAATGACAATTTTGTCGCCATCTTTTGGTTCTTTCATATATGAAGGAGCATGATTTATATTGCGAGGAATAATTCCTACACTGCCAACAAAAACCAGAGGTTTACCGCAAAACCTATCATCAAAATATGCGGAACCTAGTTGGGTTGGAATACCAGAGCAGTTTCCTCCGACATTCACTCCGCGAATAACTCCTTTCATGATGAATTCTGGTAACAAAACCTCATTTTTACATTCTTTATCTCTATACAATTTACCCTTTACTTCATTAGCAAAACAAAAGTAATAAGTATTCATTATAGGTTCTGCACCTTTACCAAAACCTACTATATCTCTATTAACGCCAAGTATGCCTGTCATCGCTCCACCAAATGGATCAAGAGCTGAAGGGCTATTGTGGGTTTCGACCTTATCTACAATCAAGTGGTCATCATCAAAAATTATGCCACCCGCGTTGTCAGCAAAAACAGATACACATATACTAGAATTTATCTCACGTGTTGCACGTTTAATATAATGTGCATAAAGACCATCTTTTATTTCATCGATAGGAGAACAAAAAATATTGTGCTTGCAGTGTTCAGACCAAGTTTGTGCTAAAGATTCTAGCTCAATATCATGCGGATCTCTACCAAGCATATTAAAATGATCCCTGATTGCTTTCATTGCAGATAGAGAAAGCCCTAAAGTACCGTTACCATCAATTCCTTCTCTGCTGATTTTTTCAAGCTCTTGATCAGTGACATTGAGATTTACAGACTTTGTATTATACACAGGCAGGTTTGTTGCAGATTCATTGAATCTGTTGCAAACTGATCCATAATATTTCCAATGATAATTGTCATTCTCTTTATGTATGAGTGTACAATATTCAGTAATAGAATTAAAATTTTGCTTTATATCATACTCAGTTGGTATGTCTCCTTTGCCCAGGATTAACCTTGAACTCTTCCCGCTGACATAAATATTCTCATCTATATAACATTTACTTATTAAATACTCTCTAACAATTTGTCTTGTTGTATTGCCTAAATTATCAGTCATGCCAGGTAGAAGGCTTATTTCAATTGCCCATGGCTCTGTAAGTTCATATTGCACTTCTTTTAGGCTCTTATCATATAGGTAATAACGGCAATCTTGTATAATTTTATTATAAAATAAGGTACACATTTCCTCGCACAGTTCCGATGTTAATTCTTTATCTATATAAATTGAATAAACACTCACTTGTGCACATTTGTTTGAAACTTCTATTCTGATATTTGTCATATAATTTAGTAGTACGCTTTTATATATAATAACATATTTTACTGCAGGGTGTTTACACTACTTCATGAATTTTCTAATCATAGAAACATCACTACATTCAAAAATTTCATCCCCAACAATTTGAAATTCTTCATGTCCTTTTCCTGCAACTAGAAGAACCATGCCTTTATTATAAGCAATGTTTATACCTTTTTCTAAAGCTGCTTTTCTGTCTCCTACTTCTAACGCGTTAGGGCAATGCAATAAAATATCATGTCGGATTTTTGCTGGGTCTTCATCACGTGGATTATCATCCGTAATTATTATTCTATCTGCATATTTCTGGGCAATTTTACCCATATCAGAACGCTTTGCTTTATCACGATTTCCACCACACCCAAAAACTAGAACTATCTTCTTTCTAAAGTGCAATTTTAAAGATAATAAGGATTGTTTCAACGCATCTGCAGTATGGGCATAATCTACAAATGCAAAAGAATTTACTTTTTCCATTCTGCCTTTAGGAGAATGAAGTTTTTCTATGTGCATCTCTCTATAATCTAATCTAGATATGGCCATAGCACACAGTAAGTTATGCGCTTGAAACTTGCCAAATACTGGAAAAGTTATATTATAAATTTTGTCATACATTTTGATTACAAGATATTGACCATCTGCAATCAGTGTTTGTTTCAATAGAGTAATTTGAGTGCCTTTTTTACCGTAAGTTATAATTCTATTTCCTCGTTCGTGAGCTATGTTGAGCAATGTATTGCATTCATCTATATCTGCATTTAATATTGCTGTTTCTCCCTCCGGCAATACCTCATAAAATAACCTTTTTTTTGCCTCAAAATACCCATCCACATTGCCATGATAGTCTAAATGCTCTGGTGAAAAATTGGTAAAAGCTGCCGCATGCAACCTTAATCCATGAATTCTATATTGATCTATACCATGACTTGAAGCTTCCAATACTAAATTTTCTACGTTTTTATTATTAATATCACGCAATATAGCATAAAGATCATCTGCACTTGGGGTGGTTAAGTTACCATTGTTATATCTCTTGCCAGTATCAAAACATGTTCCTAATGTTCCTATAGATGAAGCATTAGACCCAGCATTTTGCCAAATTTGGCGGCAAAATTCTACCACCGAGGTTTTACCGTTCGTACCTGTGACAGCCGCTATATATTCTGGCTGCTTGAATTGATAAAACCTGCTAACTATTTCACTGTATATTTTTTGAGGATTGGGATGAAATATTATTCTCATTCCAGTAGTTACAGTAGTATCTGAAATAACATTGATATTTGGATAATTTTCATTTATTACCGC
This sequence comes from Wolbachia endosymbiont of Pentalonia nigronervosa, assembly GCF_014534705.1. Lineage (GTDB taxonomy): Bacteria > Pseudomonadota > Alphaproteobacteria > Rickettsiales > Anaplasmataceae > Wolbachia. The sequence goes on from NZ_JACVWV010000026.1 coordinate 4,651, forward strand.
TACAGCTTGAAAAGATTTTAAGTCTCGTTCTGAGATACAAACAAAAAGGTAACCTTCCCGAATTTTTCTTGGATTACATGAAACTCCTTGAATTTCAGCATCAAAGTTAAGATTGATAATATTATGCAATAACTCTTTTAGTCTCACATTCTGTTTCCTTTCTTTTAAGCTCCGAATTTGGCAATCTTGCTAGTGCAGCATCAAGGTCTTCTATTAAATCTTCAGAATCTTCTAGTCCACAAAATATTCTCACGTAACTCCCACTATAATCGGATTCCATTACAGACCTTGTCATGGATTTACAATCTATTGGTAATATCAAACTATCACAACCTCCCCACGAAGCACCAATACTAAAAATTCTCATGTGATTCACCATGTTACTCAACTCTTCACATGAATACTGACGATCTAGTACTATGCTAAATACGCTACTTGCCCCTTTAAAATAATTTTTCCACAATTTGTGTTGAGCGTGTGATGGCAATGCAGGATATAAAACTCTACTAACCTTAGGATGCATTTCCAACCATTCAGCTATTTTAATGGCCGTTTTTTGATGCTGCATCATGCGTACATCAAGCGTTCTCACCCCCCGATGTGCAAGGTAACAGTCGTACGATTGAACAGTTATTCCATAATTTTTATAACTCTCGTAAAGCAATTTAAAAATTTCACCTTCAGCAATCATAGCACCCATTAACAAATCTGAATGGCCTGCCAAGTATTTTGTCACTGCATACAGCGCAACATCAACACCATAATCTAGCGGTCTAAATAATACAGGAGTAGCCCATGAATTATCGCAAACGGTAACAATACCTCGGTCCTTAGCTACCTTTACTATATGCTCTATATCCGAAATTTCAAACGTTATAGAACCTGAAGTTTCAATCATTATCAATGAAGTATTACTTTGTATAAGGTGCGTTATATCCCTAGTTGGATCATAAAAAGTTACTTCTATTCCTTTTTTTGGTAACTCATTTTCAGCAAACCTCCTAAGTCGGTAATAGCTATTGTCTTGAATTAAAACATGAGAACCAGCTTTGCTAAAAGTTAAAATAGCAAAAGTAATAGCAAACAATCCAGAAGGGTAAATTAATGCTTGACCTCTACCTTCAATTTCAGCAAGTGCATTTGAAAAATAATGAACAGTGGGAGTGCCAACACTACTATAGCTATAGTCTCGTGCAACTCCATCATTTATAACATCGTATATACTCTCTCCAATTGATGCATTTAAGTAATCTTGATAAGTAGGAAATAATATAGTAGAGGAGTGATAAACCGGTGGGTTCATAGAACCATTGTAATCCTTAAACTTCCTTCCAGCTTTAATTAGTAAAGATTTTTCCTTCACATTTTTATTTTTTGTTTTTTACATTGTATTCGCTTTGTGTGTATAAGTGAAGCGAAATCGCATGTATAAGTTTTATTTCATTCTTCAATAAATTGTAAATTAACTTATGTCTTTCTAGAGATCTCATATTAATAAAATCATCAGACACTAAGATTAGCTTAATATGTGAAGGCAGTGTTGAAGGAGCAGCAAAATAGTGATCAGCATGTTTTATTGATTCATCAACAATGTTAATATCAATTACATTTATTGCATCACGTATCCGCTGCTCTATCACATGCATTAAAACACTGCTTCCTCTACAGCTTGTTCTTTATTTTCCATAGCAATATTATTATCACTATCAATAAGATTATAGTTATCATTTCCCAGGCATTCCCTAATTTTCATTTCTATCTCGTTTGCAACTTCCTTGTTCGTTTTAAGGTAATTTTTTACATTTTCTCTTCCTTGTCCAAGGCGTGTATTATTATATGAGTAATAAGCACCTGCTTTTTCAAGCACACCAAGCTTTGCTCCCATGTCTATTATTTCTCCAAGCTTTGATATTCCTTCATTGTATATGATATCAAACTTTGCTTCTCTAAATGGAGGTGCGACTTTATTTTTTACAACTTTTACTCTTGTTTCGTTCCCTATTATATTTTCCTTATCTTTTATTGCACCAATCTTCCTTATATCAAGCCTTATAGAAGTATAAAATTTTAATGCATTGCCACCTGTAGTAGTTTCTGGATTTCCATATACTACCCCTATTTTCATACGAATTTGATTGATGAATATTAGCACACAATTCGCTTTTGACACTGCAGAAGTTAATTTGCGCAATCCATGACTTAGAAGCCTAGCCTGCAAGCCCATATGCTGGTCACCCATATCACCCTCAATTTCTGCTCTTGGCGTTAAAGCTGCAACGGAGTCAACAACTATCACATCAACTGCCCCTGAACATACCAAGTATTCAACTATATGCAATGCCTGCTCTCCTGTGTCAGGTTGCGAAATTACCAAATCATCCGTATTGACTCCAAGTTTACGAGCATAAAATACATCAAGTGCATGTTCTGTATCAATGAACGCACATGCTCCTCCTTTTTTCTGTGACTCAGCAACTACATGCAAAGCAAGAGTAGTTTTACCAGAGCTTTCAGGACCAAATATCTCAATTATACGTCCTTTTGGTAACCCTCCTCCTAAAGCTATGTCAAGAGCAATTGACTGCGTAGATATTGTATCTATTTTTTCTACCGGATTTTGTCCAAGTGTCATTATTGCATCTTTACCAAATGCTTTTTTAATCTGACTAATTGCACTGTCTAGTGCTTTTTGTTTATCAGTTTTTGTTTCTTGAGTCGCCATATTATTATCACAAATTACATATAAATATATTAACTAAAGATTAACTGGTTAGTAAAGTCTTTTTTTTCCATTCAACTTATACTAACCTAATAATTTATTTTAATAAATGTAACATATAGAACAAATTTTTTGTTTAATTAGGCTATTTTTACTGCTTTTTCTCTTTTTTTTCCACCCTTATCTTTTCATGAGGTGGCCCTGGTTTTGGTAATCTTTCCACTTGACAGATTTTAATAAATTAATTAAACTGGTATATAGTTATTAATTATGAATAAGTTATGTTTTCAATTCCAAAAACACGTAAAGAAGCACTTGCAGTATTAAGATTTAAAATACTAGGACCTAACTCACCATGGCCTGAAAAAGAAGATGAGCAACATAAAGGAGAAATCCGCAAGGCATATTACCTGTGTATACTTAATTGGCATCCTGATAAGTGGCGAACCGCAAGTCAAGAAGAGAAAAAAATTGCGGAAGAGAACGCAAAAGCAATAAATCAAGCATATGCTATATTAACAGGCAAGGAAGTAGCTGAAGTTGAGAAAGAAATGAACAACAAGACTTCTAAGGAATGTATGGAATGTCTATTTGGGTCACACTTAAGTTCTGACGGATCTCGAAAAAAGCTATATTTATTTTTTGCTCTTGAAAGCGGAATGTTAAAACAAGCAAGGTGCTTTCTAGTAAAAGGGAAAGAAAAAGAGCAAAGTAAATGTATTGACGATATTAACATAAGAACTAAACCTAACGAGCAAAATATAGAACATAAAACACCAATGCATTATGTTATACAAAATGCTTGTGAAAACCCTAATCAAGGTTGAGAAGAACTCTGTCAAGATACTCTACTGAAAAGAAAAAATACTAAATATGCCGTAGATGTGAATATTAGTGATGCAATGGGTGTTACCCTAATTCACATAGCTGCTAAGTATGGACGCACGGACTTGATGAAAATTCTGATTGATCATGGAGCAGATGTAAATGTGCTTGATAATGCGCAACGCAGTCCCCTAGATGAAGCTGTGGATAAAAATTATGTTGAAGCTGTAAGATTTCTTTTAGGTAAAGGTGCTTCAATCAGTGATAGTATGAGGATTAATGTCGATCAGAAAAAATATAGCCCTGAAATGATAGTAATGCTTTTAGGCCATCCTTCTTTTGAAATAAAAAATCAAACAACAGCAGAATCTTCCAAAGGAAATGAAACTAATCCTGTCACATCAGAATCAATGCCAGAACCGACAATAATGCAAGACAGTGCCTCAGATAATAAACAAAACAACGGTCAAGGAAGTAGTAGTTCACCACAAGAGACTGCCACGTCAGAACCAATGCCAAAAACACGTGAAGCTGCACTTGAAGTACTAGGATTTCAAGGTATGAACGAAGCGTACATAAAAAAATTACTTGAGTTTAAAGATACTCAGAATAAACATATAAAAAAAAGAAGGCACACCTCCACTGAAGAAAAAGTATCTCAAAATAATGAAATATTCTTAAAAAAACACCCACAAATTAGCTTTGAAAGAAGCAAAGAAGCCAATTACCAAACTTTTGGTGCTCACGGGACTAATGCTTTCGTGCTATTTCTAGCATTCGCTTTTGCAAATGGACAATTATTACCAGGTAATGTAAGAAAACAAACAGGAGTACCTAGGATTTCAGGTGAATCACAGGGTAAATCACGAATAAATAGTAATTTTGTATCTGTTGTAACATTACTAGATAATGATTCAAGTTTGTTCTTAGAAAATGAACACGATTCATCACACCCAAATTTTTATGCAGAAAAGAGTGTAATTCTTTCGCCATCACTAAAAGCATGTTTGCTCAAGAATGGTTTTGAGACTGAAAATGCATTAGAAGAGCATTATAAAAATTTAGCTGATGCTAGATATACAGCACTTATGAAGAGTTTTGTAAACAAATATAAACAAAGAGGTGAGGATGCAGACCTATTAGATAAAATAACGGAAATTTTTAAAGATCAATCAATGCGTGAAGTATGTATAAAATTATTAAATACTCCACTAATAACTTTAGGAGATGGGATAGGAAGGGGTGAAAATAAAAAACAGGAACAAGCAGAGATGGGCTTTGAGCGCAAAGAAGTCTTATATGAAAGGATGAACGTTAGATCTATAATAATCGATGAAGAAAGTCAAGGCTTTCTTAAAGAATTAATCAGTGCAATTAATCCAGAAATAGCAAAAAATATTGCTTGGTTTACCAATCAAGAAATAGAAGAGTTTGAGAATAAACGATGGAATATAACTGATGACACTAACTCAAAAAGGGTGCCAGAAGATCGTTTTTTAGATGCATTTATTACAAAGTTCGGTAATAGATTAAATTTTACAATTTCTCAAGATTATTATAGCACTAATATCCAAAGAAGCTTTTTATATTCATACTCACCAATTGGTCAGCGTGATGCAAAGGGTCTTACTATATTGAAAAAAGAAGATCAACCAAAAGTGTATTCTAAATCCGTAGTATATTTTCATCATGCTCAAACAAGAATGCAAAGTAATCAGCCACCTATAGTAAACAATCAGAATAGTTTATCAAACGGTACTACTAAACCAATAATACCTCAGAGTAGCGCTTCAGGTAGCAACCAAAACAACGGTCAAGGCAGTAGTTTACCAGAAAATACTGCTACACTAAAACCAATGCCAAAACCTACAACAATTCCAGTGAGCACTTTCAATAGCAACCAAAACAACGGTCAAAGCAATAGTTCACCAAAAAAGACTACTACATTAAAACCAATGCCAGGATCGACAATAATTCCAGGAAGCACTTTAAATAGCAACCAAAACAATGGTCAAGGTAGTAGTAGTTTACCAAAAAATACTGCTACATCACAAAGATTTATAATACCTCAGAATAGCAGTTCAGATAACAAACAAAGCAATAATACACGATCTTTACTTATAGATTCGGCTACAGTTGTTGGTGCAATAATTGGTGCTGTTGCGCTATATTGCTTTGCTCCATTCATTCTTGGTATCAGTGTAGGAATTGGTGCTCAGTTAGGGTTAGGTATTGCCGGTGCAGCTATAGGTGGTGGTATTGGTTATCTTACTGGTGTGGCAATCAGTTGTTGCAGTAGTAAAGCACATGCTGCTTAACCTGCACAAGCAAAAAAGAAAACGCCAATTTTACTAGGCTCTGTGAACAAAATTTTAAGCGAGCCACATAAGGGCCCCAACGAAGTTTAAAAAGCCTAAATAAACCGTGGCAGTCTTATCGAATCTTGAAAAAATCCGCCTAAAATGTTTTATTTTGCCGAAAAAGCATTCAATCAAATGACGTTCTTGATAAATATGCTCATCATAATACCTCTGCACTTTTTTATTTCTTTTTGGCGGAATGACAACCTCATACCAATTCCTAGGCTCTGTGAACAAAATTATTCTGTGAGAAAAAAGGTAGAAGAAAGAAGGCAAAATTTTTATCTCTACAGTGCAGTTAATCCAAGAAATGGCAAGGAGATTAGCTTACTTGCCCCCTATGTAAACACCGATTGTATGAATGTATTTTTGGAGCAGATGTCAAAAGATTTAGGAACACGAGAAGTTTTGCTTATTATGGATTGTGCGAGTTGGCATAGGTCTAAAGGCTTAAGAGTACCAAAAAATATTACTATAATATACTTGCCACCATACTCACCAGAGTTAAATCCAGTTGAGAGATTATGGCAATATTTGAAAGACAATCTCATAAAAAATAGAATATATGACTCTGTTAGTTTATTGGAGGATACTGTATGTGCATTCATTCGTAATATTACGGAAAGTTCGATCAAAACCATTTGTTCTGTGAGTTATTTGCCTACTTATTTGTGTGATTTGGTATAAGACGGTTAAATGGGTCGAGGATACGTTGGTAAAACATCCGGATTTTACGTTGCCAGGCCGAAAAGAGCTCTTAAAAAGTGAGATGGATATGAGGTTTTAGTGATTGATGCAACAGAAACTCCTGTGGAAAGACCAAAAAAAAGCAAAAACTATTTTATTCAGGAAAAAAGAAAAAGCACAGTATAAAAACACAAATAATCGCAGAAAAGAAGAGCAAAAAGATCATTTGTACGTCTTTTTCAAATGGCAAAAGGCATGATTTTCGGCTTTTTAAGGAATCAAAAGTGGCAATATTATCAGAAATTAAGGTTTTAGCAGATAAAAAGAAGAATCGCCAGTACATCTAGGCCTGCCTTTTTAATAATTTGTCACGTGCTTCATTTAGTTTTTGTGCAAAATATGCTGAGCCGCCTTTATCTGGGTGAATCAACTTCATTAAATTGTAATATGCATTGTTAATTTCATTATGGGTTGCTTCAGGATTTAGTCCTAATATTTTCAATGCTTCATCTTTTGACATGTTACTGCTATGAGTGTAATTTTTTCTATTATTTAATTCATTGATCAATTTACTTATCATAGAGCTTGCTACCATATTAATACTGTTTCTTCTTGCTAAAAAGAGAAAAGATATGAGCATACTAGGCAAAATAAACACAGCAACTATTACCATTAATAAAAGAAAAAAAACGAACAACATGTATATTTTTTTATTATTTTGTGATTAAATATAACAATTATAATTATATTGGTAAATGATATGTTTATTCAAATCGAAGAAACACCTAATCCGAATACATTAAAGTTTCTTCCAGGATTTGCTATTTTAGATGAAGGAAAAACTGCAAATTTTGCAAATGCAGATGAAGCAAAAAGCTCCAGATTAGCAGTGAAGCTCTTTTGCATAGAACATATAGTAAGAGTATTTTTTGGCTATGATTTTATTTCAGTAACAAAATCTAATGAGGTGAATTGGGATGTATTAAAGGTAGAAGTTTTAACTACAATTATGGATCATTTTACTTCTGGTGGAAAAGCATTAAGTGAAGAAGGAGTTAATGATAAATTAAACGAAGAATTTTTTGCTGAAGATGATGTAGAAATTGTCAATAGGATAAAAGAATTGATGGAGAATTATATTAAACCTGCAGTTGCTCAAGATGGTGGTGACATTAAATTTCGTGGCTACAAAGATGGGATAGTTTTTGTTGAATTACATGGAGCCTGCTCTGGATGCCCAAGTGCTTCGATAACTCTAAAGCAAGGAGTGCAAAACATGCTAAGTTATCACATACCAGAAGTTGCAGGTGTGGAAACTATGTCATGAGTAACCAGACAGTTCGAGGAACAAAAGATCTTCTGTTTGATGAATGGTATAAACTTAAATACATTCAACAAGTAGCAAATAACATTTCTAGTCTATATGGCTTCGTTCCTGTAGAAACTCCAATATTTGAATATACAGAGGTTTTTACAAAAACTCTTGGCGATAGCTCAGATATCATCACTAAGGAAATGTATACCTTTGATGATAAAGGAGGAAAGAGTATCACTCTACGTCCAGAATTTACAGCAGCACTAGTTAGACTATTAATTGATAAAAAATTGCAACTACCCGCAAAACTATTTTCAACAGGTCCTATATTTCGTTATGAAAGACCTCAAAAAGGCCGACAAAGGCAGTTTCACCAAATAAATTTTGAGGCTTTCGGTATAGAAGATGCAAAATCTGATGTTGAATTGATATCGTTAGGTCAACACTTATTAACCGAATTTGGTATTAATAATAATATAAGGCTGGAGATTAATTCTTTGGGTGATAGTGGAACTATCATAAAGTATCGAGAATCATTAGTATCATACTTTGAAAAGTACAAGTATGATTTGTCGGAGGACAGTCAGAATAGATTGATCAAAAATCCACTCAGAATACTAGACTCTAAGGATAAAAAAGATCAGTCAATAATTTCTGAGGCACCTAAAATAAGTGATTATTATACAAAAGAAGCTTCACACTTTTTTGATCAGGTGTTAAACGGATTACAGTTTCTTAATATACCTTATATTATAAATAATAAATTAGTTCGTGGTTTGGATTATTATTGTCATACAGTTTTTGAATTTATCACGGAAGATCTGGGTGCTCAAGGAACAGTTCTTGCCGGAGGAAGATATGATAATCTAGTATCTTCAATGGGTGGAAAATACACTCCAGCAATAGGATTTGCAGGTGGTATCGAGCGTATAATGGAATTAATAAATTATTCTCCGAGAGAGAAAAGACCCGTTTGTTTAATTCCAATTGGTAAACAGGCGGAGCTGTACTCTTTGGAACTTGCAGATAAATTACGAAAAAGTGGTCTATATGTTAATTATGAATATGGCAATACGTTGAAAGTAAAAATGAAAAAAGCAAATCAAGCAAATGCTAAAATCGCTCTGATTTTTGGTGATGAGGAGTTAAATAATAAAACTGTAAAGATCAAAGATATGGATACAGGAAAGGAAGAAGTGGTTATGTGCAATGACATAATAGAGCATATAGTATAGCCCTTCTCATAATAGCAAAATCTAGTTTAGCTATTTAAATACAATAAAGCTGTTATGTTGTTTCATAATTATATTGTGTACTTAGGATTCATCTTCAGTTATTCTATTTGCTAAAAGTAAATACACTAACTTTATGGGAATATTTTTATATAAAAATGACTTACCAGATAATCTGTTGTCTGATAACATAAGCTCTATAGCTGTTGATACAGAAGCAATGGGCCTGTTGCATGTTAGAGACAGGTTATGCCTTATACAGCTATCCCTTGGAGATGGTAATGCTCATTTAATCCAACTGACAAGAGACTATAGAGCTCCCAACTTAAAAAAAATATTAGGGAATAAAAATATAACCAAAATATTTCATTTTGCACGGTTTGATATTAGCATAATACATTATTACTTAGAAATCTTGGCACTTCCATGCTATTGTACGAAAATAGCCTCGCGTTTAACTCGCACCTACACAGATAATCATAGCTTAAAAGAGTTATGCTCAGAATTACTAGGTATTAAATTAAATAAGCAACAACAATCTTCTGATTGGGGGAGCGAGAATTTGACAGAAAAGCAGAAAAACTATGCTGCATCTGATGTTTTATACCTCCATGAAATAAAGAAAAAGCTAGATTTTATGCTGGAACGTGAAAATAGAAAAGAATTAGCCCAAAAATGCTTTGAATTTCTTCCTACTCGCATTCAATTGGATTTAATGGGGTGGGAAAATGTAGATATTTTTAACCATCAAATATAATTGATCATACCCAGAAAAAGTATGGAGAAAGTATAGTATTTCCTAAACATATGAGCTGTTATATGCGTCCTCTGCGAAACAACATGAAGTGAGTTGCTAATAAATCCTATAAAGAATCCCCAACCCGAAAGCTTCATGCCTCAAACTTACAATACCAGTGATAATATTAAATCTCATTAGCTTGATCTTATTGTATGCTTGACGGTATTTGGTTTAAAAAATATTTTCCTTTTCTACTTCCAAATATTCTAAAATGTTTTCATGTAGCCTAGTCCAGGTCATTTGCTTTTCTAAATTAGGAATAAATTCTTGAGCCCATTTACACTTAAATTCTTGAAACCATTCAGATTCAAAATCTGAGAAGATGTCTTGAAATTATTTAAGTAGCTAATTTATTAAGCATAACGGTAATCATATTAAAGAAAATATTGGTTTTTGAGGTAAGAGGAGAATGTTCGTAATCTTTGCTCATGCGCCTAAAATTGGAGAGCCAAGCAAAGGTTCTTTCAACTATCCAACGTTTTGGAATAACCTGAAATCCTTCAGCTTCGGGATCTTTTTTAGCAATTGTGAGTA
>NZ_JACVWV010000027.1 GCF_014534705.1 Wolbachia endosymbiont of Pentalonia nigronervosa
TCAAAGGTGTCAGTGCTCCTTCTCTTCCGGTTAGTGGTTTACCTTCTCTTATAGATGACAGGATATTTGTCTCTAATTCTTGATAGTTTACTAATCCAACATAGTTGTTTGCTCTTTTTTCTTTCATTTGTTAAACCTCCATTTTTTATATCATTAATATATCATTTTTCGGTTTGACACAGTTTATTTAACACTCCCAAAAATCCGCCTAAAATGTTTTATTTTGCCGAAAAAGCATTCAATCAAATGACGTTCTTTATAAATATGCTCATCATAATACCTCTGCACTTTTCGGTTACGCTTCGGAGGAATAACAACCTCACACCCTTTATTCTCAAGACCCGCAATAAAAGCAATAGCCCTTATCGGCCACCACAAGTGAATTTGAGACATAATGCTTCAGCCTGTGTAATATCGTTCCTTTGACCAGCAGTTAAAGTAAATTTAAGCGGATTTCCCAGAGCATCAACAAGTGCGTGAATTTTGGTTGTAAAGCCACCTTTGCTGCGTCCCAGTGCTTCTTGAGCTCCAGAATCTTTTTTATATCCAGCAGCACAAGCATGTGCTCTGACGATTGTTCCATCTATCATTTGCACTTCCAAATCTGGATCTTGTGTATATTTGAGTAGCTTTTCCCAAATTCCCTTTTCACACCACTTTTTGAATCTCTTGTGTACGCTCCTATAATTGCCATATATTTCTGGTAAAAGTCGCCACTGGCAGCCACTTCGTACTATATACCATATTGCTTCCATAAATTTTCTCAATCGGTCTTCATCTTTGCTGTGTATTCCCTTGATGCTTTTCAGAAATTTAAAAATTTGCTTCCATTTTGTTTCTTGTATACAATGTTTCATTCGGTAATTTCTCCATTATTATGGTTAATTAGGTTAAACTACCGCTTTTTCCTTCTTTCTTCTACTTTTTTTTCTCACAGAATAATTTTGTTCACAGGGCCTAGCAGTAATTGCTGCTACAGCGGTTGGAGTGGCTATTGGTACAGTTGCAGATTCTAACATGTCAAATACATGGTTAGCTGCTTTAGTTGGTACAGTAATAGGAACAACAGCAACAATTGCCGGTGATATTATAAGTAGCGTAGTAAGCTCTGTACTTGAAGATCCTGAAAGTGAAAGTCTTTCAGCAGGTTCCAGCTTTGTATGAGGTTTCATTTGTATTTTAAGGTTGACATTTATTCAACTTTTTTGTATAATAATTAAGTATACTTGTTATACTATAGCAATAAAATTACCTTGTAATAGGTGTATTGGACCCGAGGGCAGTACTCGGCGCCTCCACCATTTTTGTCCATGGGGGCGAGTCAGGATCGACATGCATAGTAAAGATGGTAGCTTTGCTCGGTTAGATACCACCGCTAAGAGTTCATAATTTAAATGCAAACGATAACGTTAGCTCCGATTGTGGTAATGTGGCACTTGCTGCTTAATTCAGCACAGTAACTTTATTACTATGAACACGGTTTGGGAAACACCGGGTAACAGAAGTTTCCCAAGTTTTTACAGAAAAGTTATGACTATCAATGACACGATAAGTTATCAAAAGCTACTTAGGCCTATCAAATTTCAGGTTATTAAAAAAGCTCTAGATACTTTGCTTAATAACAACTTTGTTCCCCATCTAGAAATATTATTTTTCACAAAATTGAATGGTGTAATCATACCAAATCATTTAAAAAAATCATATCCAGATCAAATGCTTATTGTACTACAGCATCAATTCTATGATCTAAAAGTTTTTGAGAATGAATTCAGTGTTAGCTTAAGTTTTAGTGGAAAACAAAAGCAAATTGTCATACCATTTCTCGCTATTAGCAGATTTCACGATAAAATCTCAGGAGATATTTTAATGTTCACTGAGGACAAAAATGAAGAACGTATTGAAAAATTTTCAGGTGGTAATATCATTTCCTTGGATCAACTGCGCAAAAAATAGTTTATAGCACCCGGCAAAATCTCTTGAATGCAACAAGTTTTTAATGCAATTGCAGTGCAGAATTTACCTTATTAACTATTTGTATAACAAATTTAAAGATATCTTAATCATCTCGTTTATATAAGAAAATACTTCTTTTTATTCATCTATTTTTAATTTACTTTCTTTAACTTTATTTTTTTTATAGGAGGAAAACATGATTAAAGCATTGTCAATATCAGTAACAGCACTTACTTTACTGTTATCACAACAATCTCTGGCAGAAGGATTTTACATCGGAGGCAAATACCATGGTCAATTTTTTAACAACACAGGTTCGCTAAAGGTAACAAGCTCTTCAGGTAAGGACATCACAGCTGCTAATGTAAATGATAGAATTGGAGCAAATACAGAAAGTCAGTCAATTGATAAATACAAACCGAATTACGATCCTCCATTTTCTGCAAGTGTAGTACTTGGCGGCGTAAAACAGCTAGAACAACATGAATGTAGGTTTGAATTAGAAGGAATGTATTCTCAGGTAAAAGTAGATAACATTGGCTTAATAAACGGACCAATCACCGTAATGTATAATATGAAAGATAAAGGTAACGAAGATGCTGCATATTCAATTATAGCAAATCATGACCAGATTGAGAACTCATCTATCATGGCAAACGTTTATCACCATTGGAAAAATGACCAATTTTCTTTTTCCCCTTATGTTGGAGCTGGAATTGGTGGAACAAGAATAAAAATGTTTGAAAAAACATCAATTAGACCTGCATATCAACTGAAAGCTGGTCTTAATTACCAAGTAAATAAGGATACAGATATCTATATTGGGTACAGACATTTTGGTGTTATTGGCGGTAATTTTGATAAATTTGCAACTTTGAAAAAAGGGAAAAGTGATTGGGTAAAGGATGATAGTACCACTAATTTAAAGAACAGCTTTTTCGGTACACATGGCGTGGAAGTTGGTATGACTGTTCGCTTTGCAAGCTGATCTGCAACGTTAACAGAAATTACACAGTTTTTTATATATATAATAGTTTTATAATTAAAGGAGATTAACATGACAATACCAGCAAATATGAGCACTAATTTGAGCGCTGTTACCGTGCAAGAATTATTAGACTACGCAGACTTTACAAACGGTTTGGTCGATAAGCTAAAAGGTAGTTTTGCTAAACTTAATGGTGAAAATGCCACTGATGCTGGAGTAACTGCTATGCTAGGGAAGTTGACAGATAAAGTTGTTACGACTAAGGAACTTACAGCAGAAACAGGTAAGCTTGTTCAAGTTGATGGTTCAAATGCCACTGATGCTGGAGTAACTGCTATGCTAGGGAGGTTGACGACGGATAAAGTTATTACGACTTCACAACTTACAGCTCAATTAGCTGATAAGGCTGATAAAACTGCTTTAGATGGTAAGGCTAACAAAACTGGTAGCAATATTGAAGTGGAGCCTTTTTCAAATACACTAGCGGCTAAACTTGTTAAACTTAATGGTGAAAATGCCACTGATGCTGGAGTAACTGCTATGTTAGATAAATTGACAAACAAAGTTGTTACAGATTCAAAACTTACAGCAGAAACAGCTAAGCTTGTTCAAGTTGATGGTTCAAATGCCACTGATGCTGGAGTAACTGCTATGCTAGGGAAGTTGACAGATAAAGTTGTTACGACTAAGGAACTTACAGCAGAAACAGCTAAACTTGTTCAAGTTGATGGTTCAAATGCCACTGATGCTGGAGTAACTGCTATGCTGGGTAAGTTGCAAGGTCAGAATAAAGTTGTTACAGATTCAAAACTTACAGAAGAAACAGCTAAGCTTGTTCAAGTTGATGGTTCAAATGCCACTGATGCTGGAGTAACTGCTATGTTAGATAAATTGACAAACAAAGTTGTTACGACTAAGGAACTTACAGCAGAAACAGCTAAACTTGTTCAAGTTGATGGTTCAAATGCCACTGATGCTGGAGTAACTGCTATGCTGGGTAAGTTGCAAGGTCAGAATAAAGTTGTTACAGATTCAAAACTTACAGAAGAAACAGGTAAGCTTGTTCAAGTTGATGGTACAAATGCCACTGATGCTGGAGTAACTGCTATGTTAGATAAATTGACAAACAAAGTTGTTACAGATTCAAAACTTACAGAAGAAACGGGTAAACTTGCTAGACTTGATGGTACAAATGCAGAGCAAGGAGCAGAATTGCTAAACGCAATTCTTAATGTTAAGAGCAGTACTGATCCTACACAAACAATTCTTGAAACTAGGTTAGCTAAAGCTGGTACTGTTGATGTAGGTCAATTTGTTAACATTGATGGTACAAATATAGCAACTCATTCAGATAAAGGAAAAGCATTAGCAGAAGCAATACTTGGTGTGAAAGTTGCAGATGGTGATTCTAAAACAGTTATTGAAACTCAATTAGATGCAGCATTTCAACTCAAGGCTGATAAGAATGCATTAGATCAGAAGGCTGATAGCGATACTTTAAAAGAGTTTGCTAAGCTTAATGGTGAAAATATTGATGTAGATGCTTTTGCCACTCAATTAGCAAATAAACTTGCTATAAAAGATGGGAGTAATATTGCAGACGGATTTTCAGATGTATTAAAAAATAAGTTTGTTCTTGTAGATGGTAGTAATATTGAGGAAAGTGGGCTTGAAACTAAATTGGCAAGTAAGTTTGCTGCAGCTGGTAGTGCAAGTGGAGAAAAAATAGTAGAAGCTAACCCGAATGATACACTTCCAGATGCTTGGGCAAATTTGATATAGCCAGGCAAGTAGATCTCAGTTGGGATCTACTTCAACCAGTCCTTTTCAAATACTGCAAGCCCATGATCAGTGAGTGGATGATTCATTAATTGCCTTAGTACTTTTGCTGGCGCAGTAACTGCGTCAGCTCCAAGTTTTGCGGCTTTAATTATATGTGCTGGGCTTCTTACTGAGGCAACGAGAACCTTCGTATCGAACATGTAGTTGGAATACACAGTGCATATATCTTCTATTAAGGATAACCCATCATAACTGATATCATCCAGGCGGCCAATGAAGGGAGAAATGAAACAAGCACCAGCCTTAGCAGCAAGTAGTGCTTGTCCAGGAGAAAAACATAAAGTTATATTAACATTTATATTATACTCTGTCGATAACTTTTTACAAGAAATTAATCCATTATATGTAAGGGGTAGTTTCACGACGATATTTTCAGCAATTTTTGCCAAATCTAATCCTTCTTTCATCATTTCTTCATGACTATCGGCAACAACTTCAACACTAACAGGTCCATCTATAATTGAGCATATTTCACCTATTAAATCCTTATATTTATTTTTATGGCCAGATTTTGCAATTAATGAGGGATTAGTTGTGATACCATCAATTAATTCTTTTAATTCTTTAATTTCATTTAAATCAGCACTATCAAGAAAAATTTCCATATACTCCTATCATTGTTGTTTTAAACATAAAACCTACAGTTTTAACAGTCAAGAGAAATTGTCTGGCTATATGAGCTTTTGAAATTTTTTATAAAGTTTAGTAAATATGATAATCAATGCACCATCTCCAGTAACATTTGCACCAGTGATGATAGGGTTAATCATCACATAAATTGCAGTTATTAGCGACAGCATGGCTGGGGAAAAATGCAAATATCCCTCAAGAATTCCCAGTACTACGATTATGTTACTACCTGGTGCCGAAGCAGTGAACTTCAGCATAAGGAAATACAACAAAAAACTTAGGTGGCTCCATATTGTTAGTGGTTGAGTGCCAAAAGATTCTATAATCACTAAAGCTAGAACAATAATACAAAAACAGTTGCCAGGAGAGCTAGTACTTGCAATTACAGGAACCATAGAATCTACCATGTCGTGTTCTTTGACATTCTTTTTACATCCCTCCAAAGTAACAGGTATTGTGGCACTGCTTGATGATGTTGCAATTGCTGTAACTAACGCAGGTGCCATATTCTTCATGCTTGTTAGCCAATTTGTGATGTTAAATGAACTTGCAATTCCGTATAACAATATGACATAAAGGTAGATGACAACTATCATGATGGTAAAGATTGCAATATAATCTTTAAAAACAACCAATAAAATTTGGTCATGCTGCAATTTTAAAATAAAACCTAATATAAATAAAGGCATGATAGGAATCAGTATCCTTTTTAGAAGGAAAAATGCTATACCTGCTAGTCTTTTAGCAATCATATCACTTTTTTGTGGAACAATTTTATGTGCGGTCACTCCAGATATGACTCCAAATATTAAGGCTTGAAAGTTTGAGATTAGTATTGGTAACTTGAAATTCCATAAACTGCCCAGTGCATCTGTTGGCAATAGCATATTAGAGTTAATATGGAAATTTTGTACAATAATATATCCCGTAAAGTAACCAAGAAGGCTTGAAAGCAAATTTGACAAAAAGACTGCTGCAAACAGTAATATGATAAATTTAATTGCCGAATTTTTTAAATTATTTATACTATTAAACATTAAAGAGAAAATAATAAAAGGCATTGTAAAACTTAGAACCTCTTTGATGCCTAAGCTTACTGAATATAAAAAAATCTTTATATCAACGGGGACAAAGTTTCCAAACAAAACCGATGAAATAAAAATTATGAGCAGTAAGAGCAACATATCTAGTGTGAAATAAGATTAATTTAGTTTGAAATTTTTATAAATGCAAATTAAATAAATCGTCTTCTTGTCAAAATTTCTGCTAAAATCTCTTTAAAGTTCACTAGCTGACTATTTGCATTATATAGTGCTTATTGCAGAATAAATTTAGGTTCATACGTGAGTTCAATAAATGGACTATATAGATATTATAAAATCTAAACTGCTATTGTCTGACATAGTAGGTAAGAAAGTTAGGCTAACAAAAAGAGGAGATAGTTTTGTTGGATTATGCCCATTTCATCATGAAAAGACTCCATCCTTCTCTGTTACCAACACTAAAGGATTATACTACTGTTTTGGCTGCTCGGCATATGGAGATGTGTTTGAGTTTGTTTCGCAAACTGAGGGCTTAAGCTTCAAAGATGCAGTAACAAGATTGGCATCAGTGGCGGGTGTTGAACTGCCTCAAAATCTTAATGTTAAAAAAGAAGACAATAAACTGTTCTTAGCTCTTGATTTGGCTACAAATTGGTTTTTACAGAGAAATCAGGAGGTTGTAAATTATTTAACACAGCGCAATATTTCACCCGAAATGATCAGCAAATTTAAAGTAGGATATGCACCGAGCTTTGGTTTTAAAGAGCATTTAAATGCTTTAGGCATTGAAGATAAAGTTTTAGCTGAAGTTGGGTTAATAAATAAAAATTTTCGTGATTATTTTTACGATCGGTTGATATTTCCTATATGCAACATTGCCGGAAAAACAATAGCTTTTGGTGGGCGTGTATTGAACTCTGAACAACAACCGAAATACCTAAATAGCCCAGAAAATCAGCTTTTTAAAAAAAAGGAGAATTTATATGGACTAAACTTTGCTTTAAGCGAAGTACGTCAGAAGCAAAATGTGTTTGTTGTGGAAGGGTATATGGATGTGATAGCATTACATCAGGCAGGAATTAGCAACGCTGTTGCTCCACTTGGTACTGCAATTTCTGCAGAACAAATAAAGGGTCTATGGAAATTTACTAAGGAAATCTCTATTTGTATGGATGGTGACAGTGCAGGACGCAACGCTGCTGTTAGAGTTGCCAAGTTGGTTATGCCAATGCTTGAACCTGGATATACACTAAAGTTTGTGACTTTACCAAGCAATAAAGACCCATGTGATATATGTAATGAGCTCGAATATAATAAAAAAGATATATTAACTACTTTAAATTATTTTACTAAACTGCACTCTGAATACTTATGGCATAACATAACTGGTAATAATACACAGGACTATGATGCTCCAGAAAAATATTCAGTTCTCGAATATAAATTGATGGAGTACGTCAATGCCATCAGCAATAGTAGCATTAGAAGGTACTATAGAGATTATTTTTATAATAAGACAAGAGAGTTAAGAAGTGATTTAAAAAAGCAGACTTTCAACAGCAGAACTAAAGCAGCAAAAGGAGAATATCTTCACAACAAATCTCCCGAATTTATTGAAGAGGAACAAAATCAAACCATAATTTTACGTGTATCTATAGAATTTCCTGAGATTTTAAGTCATCCTATGTTTTTTGAACAATTCTCCAATTTTGAATTTATTGACGTAGATATGAAGATATTACAACAACATATAGTTGGTATCGTGAGTGAAAAAACATCATTGAATAAAGAGACTTTATTACAAGAACTGGAGCAGTTTGAAATTATAAAATGTATCTTCGAAAAAACCAAAGTATTAAACAGTCAATTAAATGAAAGAAAATCTGCAGAAAATGTATGGAATAACATAGTGTTACGAAAAGAATTGAATTCACTAGAAAAAGAAAAAATTGCAGCAAGATTAAGTGGAAATTTTGACTTAGAGGAAAAACTAATAATACAAATAAAGCGAATAGAAAATAATATGCAAGAAATGCAAATGGATTTTATTCAAAAAGAAGAAAGTGTTAAATCGCGTCAAATTAAAGATATGGATTAGGCATATGTATAAATGAAGTGAGACGGAATCAAGACGTAAAGGAGCATTTGAAGCAGCAGTGTATGTATTAGTGCCCCCCATCGGGGATTATAAAAACCCCTCGCCTTAAGGCAAAGGAAAGAATATAATAGTCGCGTATGCGACGTTATGAGTACAATGCACATTCTAAGTACGATATAAAAGCACATGTATGTCCCAAATTTTGTTGGACCCAGTTTTAAAGTTCGATTCTATTCACATTCAAGAGAGTTTAAAACATTTTTAAGCTTTTTTATTGAATTTGATTTATAATGGCTTCATTGAATTTAGACTATGGAAGATAAGTTACTTGAATCAGTAAAAAACAAAAATTATTTTAATAAGGGAGTTGAGTGGTATTGCTATAGGTATTTATTCTGCATTACAGAAAGATCCTGGTTAGCGCTGATAGTGTCATTTCTCTCAGTGTGTGTATTTTTATTACTATTGGATATATATTTATTATTTCCCACTGAAAGAGATCTAAATTTTGTGAAATATATCAATCATAGGGATGATGAGTTTTCTGTAATACGTAAACTCAGTTTTTACAAAAAAGAAAATGAACATATTTCTGTAGCGCGGTACTTGATACAAAAATATGTTGAGCTATATGAGTCTCGTGGGGTTGCAAAATTTTCTTATCAAACAAGTTTTATAAAAAACAATTCCACACATAGGGTCTATAAGAATTTTCAGGAAAAAATAAAGAATGAAGTTAGTGATTCATCTACACATAAGAAGAAGGTCATCAAAACAAGTGTAGTGAAACTATCTATTGACCAATCAACCATAGATTTAGTAAAATTTACCGGCAGCGCTACTGTGATTTTCACGACTGAACAAGACAAGGAAATTCATAATCAAATTATTAAGATTGACTTTACTTTATCAAATATACGGACAACTATGAGAGGTATAACACCATTTAAGTTTGTGGTTAACGACTATAAAGTAAAATAATTACTTGACATGAAGGGCAGTATCTTTGGAACTGTACATATTACAATATTTACACAAACATGGTTATAAACGTAGTCATGCAATGGACAGATCCCCTGCAAAACGAGGCAAGAAGTAGCTACACAGTCCCAGAGAGTGATGATATAATAAAATATGAGAAAAAAACCATCAAAGAGCCAAGCGATTCCAAAAAAACTTACTCTCAGAATCGTTATGCAAAATAGCCAAAATTAGCCATATTGGATAACTTTGTAGCACTTTTTGTTTACATGAAAGTATATATGCGTGAGAATAGAGAGTAAAAATGGTTAAAATTTTATCAATATTAATTATAATTCAAAGTTAAAGTAAATAAGTAATTTTTTACTACTACTGAATTTTTCTTTAAAAATAAAAATAGGCATGCTGCATTGTAAATTTTTCCATTATTATTCCATCAGCTTGATATAGTAAATTCGGTATAATAGCAGTATACCTATGTTAAAAATGCAGAATTTAACAGATTACTTGAAGAAAGAAATCACAAAACAGCATATGGAGCAAATCAAGTATCTTTTTAACAGCTAAAACACGTAACATGATGTGCTTTAATTCAGAAGTACCTCAATTTAATAACATAATATTTTGTCCTAAATAGTGTTGACAAGATATATGCACTAATAGTACATTAAACTACCTGGTGCAGCTTAAAATGAGGCTCCTGCTAGGTTAGTTTTATGGGTTTAGTTGAGGTGATGAGGTATGTATCAAGTATTTTATTGTGAAGAGTTTAGTGATTGTGCTTTAGGTGATGATAAAAACCCTTTAAGAAAAAAATTCAATGCAATAGTTAAAGATTTAAAGGAAAATAGACATACAAACCTTGGAGATGTGAAGTTAATAAAAGGTGATGGAGGTGTTAAATATTTTCGTGCTAAATTAAGTGATGCAGATAGATTATTGTTTACGAGTATAAAGTATAAAAAAGAAGGCAAAGAAGAAGATGCTTTTGTTATTTTGGAAGTCATACTGAATCATGAATATAACAAATCAAAATTCTTAAAAGACAAAGAGAAAATAAAAAGCATAAAAATAATAGAGCATAACGAAGACGATAAAAAAATTCCTGACAATATAGAAATTATAGATGCGCCAAAAATACATTGGTTAGGGAAGTTTATCACTTTTAGTGCAAAGCAAGAAGACATAGTTGAGAATGCTGGAGGAAAGTATAATTTGCCTTTAGTTGTCAGTGGACATGCGGGTAGTGGAAAGACGTCAGTGGCTTTGGAAAAGCTTAGAAAGATAGAGGAGGAAGGAAAAATTCTATATATTACCCAGTCAGAAAATCTGATAAAGCAATTAGAAGAATTATATAAATATGAACACTGGGATGAAGCTGCCGAAGAACTAAGAACAGGTGATCCAGAGCGAATTGATTTCCTGTCTGTTCATGAATTTCTTGAAAAAGTAACAGAAGAAGACGTAAAAGGAAAGAAACCGATCGATAGGAATGTGTTTCATTCATGGTTTAAAGAAGAATGTAATAAGGGAAAATTTAAAAAGTATAAGAAGGAAGGAGATAAAATATTCGAAGAATTTACCGCTGTAATAGCTGGAGGAAGTTTAGGAAGAGAGGGCGGGAAAGAACAATACATGAAGTTAGGAAATAGGGAATCTATCTTTCCTAGAGAGGAAAGAGAAAAAATATATGATCTTTTTGAAGAATATAAGAAATTTATAGGAGAACATTCGGAATATTATGATGTTAGTCTAATTGCTCATGAGTATGTTGAAAAGGCTGATGAAGTTTATGATACAGTTGTTGTAGATGAAGTTCAAGATTTAACTAGAAGTACATTAAAGCTAATATTAGGGAGCTTAAAAGATGATAGTAAGGAGAATTTTTTATTATGTGGTGATGTTAATCAGGTAATACATCCAAGTTTTTTCTCTATATCTAGGTTAAAACATTTCCTTAGTAATATTGTAGAAAGAAAAGAAGTAGGAATTTGTGTTCTTGAAAAGAACTATCGTAATAGCCAGCAAGTTATAGAATTAGCAAATCGTATACTACACTTCAAGAATTATTGTTTTGCTTCAGAAGATAAAATAAAACCAGATAAGAAAGAAACTTTTTTCATGAAAAGTGATAGTAACAGTAAGGGTACAGTGGTCTTCATAAATGAGAGTGAAAAGCAGGAAGAAGTAGGAAAAAAAGCATCTAGGTCAGTAGATTGGGCTGTATTAGCTCTAGATGATGGCAGCAAGGAAGATGTACGTAGAGCGTTTGATACGCCACTTGTGTTTAGCATGCAAGAGGCGAAAGGCTTGGAATTTAAGAATGTAATTCTTTACAAATTTGGTGAAGTTTATAATAAATTATGGAATATAGTGTGTCCAAATAAAGATAAGGAGGAAGTTGAAAGAAAGGTTAATGAAATTCGTCTTTCGTACGGTGAAGAAAATGTTAACACTTCAAGAACTAAGGATAAGGAAGATGAATCTTTCGAGAGGAATAAATTTTATATGAATGCTCTGTATGTTGCAGTCACTCGTGCTATTGATGGTGTTTATATTATGGACGATAAAGAGCAGCATAATTTATTGAAAGTAGTAGTACCAGGGGAAGAAGTTAATGTAGTAGGTACTGCAAGTATTGAGGAGAAAGAATCCAGTCTTGCAGAATGGAGAAATATGGCACTAGATTTAATAAATAAAGGAAAAATAGAGCAAGCTGTAAATATAGCAAAAACAAGACTGTTAAACGAGGAAGAATATGTTCAAGAGATCATAAATTCATTGAAAGCTGGGGGATGGGATACAGAGGCTGAAGGGATAAGCGCTAAGTTACAGCCTTCTTTAGGAGCAGAAGTTAGTGCAGAGGATGCAAGTTCTAAGTCTCCTCAAAAACGCTCTGGGGGCATTGTAAAGTCTGTAACTCCAACAAAAAAGATTAAAGTTGATCAAAATGATGGTCAGAGTGAAATAGATAATACAACGAAACATAGGATGAAAAGAGCTACAGCAATAGACAACAAAAAAGTGCCCAATCAGAAGCGTGCAAGAGCAAATCAGAATGAGAGAAGAGATGGAGGTAAAGGAGCTTCTATTAGCAAACAACGACATAAACAAAAGGAAAAACTGCCAAAATTAAAAGGTGGTAGAAAATTAACTCAGATAATAAGAGGAGACCAAGAAGAGGAATTTGAAGAAAAAGTTAAAAAGAGCCCAGACAGTGTGTATCAGTATGGTAAGGAAAAGTTATTAGACTACGCTTTAAAGCAAGGTAGTTTTAAGATAGCTAAGTACTTAATTGAGCAAGGGGCTAGTGTTCATGGTGATAAGGAAAAAAATGGATCTCCTCTCTATTTGGTTCTAGATTGTATAGTTAATTGTATAGTTAAAGGAAAAATATATGGAGAAGATGATTTAAAGGTAAAGGAACGCTTTGACTTGTGTAGAGAAATAGTTCAGCTTATAATTAATAAAGGATTTGATGTTAGTAATTACAAACCTCAACCTGGTACCACAGTTTTACACCATATTCTAGAAACAAAAGAAAATAAGGACAAAGTTTTTCCAATATTTAAGTTATTTGTAGAGGGTATGGCAAGTAGCGGTATTGATTGTAAAAATAACAACCTTTGTACTCCCTTACACATAGCAGCAGAACAAGGTTTTAAGGATGAGGCTGAACTTCTTCTCAAGCATAGAGCTGATATTAATGCTAAGGATATTCGTGGCAATACTCCTTTACATTCGGCAATAGTCTCTAAGTGTGAAGGTATAATTGAAGTTTTGCTTAAAAATGGAGCTGATATTAATGCTAATGGTATTAGACATTGTACTCCCTTACATGTAGCAGTAGAACAAGGTTATGAAAGTATAGTTGAGCTTCTTCTCAAGCATGAAAAAATTGATGTTAATGCTAAGGATGAGAAAGGTAGAACTCCTTTGTATTTTGCAGTACTAGAAGATTATGAAAGTATAGTTGAGCTTCTTCTCAAGCATGAAAAAATTGATGTTAATGTTAGGGATAATCGTGGTGTTACTTCTTTGCATGTAATAGCAGAAAAAGGTAATGAGAGTATAGCTAGACTTCTTCTGGAGAATAAAAAAATTGATGTTAATGTTTGTGCTGGAGAAAGATTTGGTACTGCTTTACATAAAGCAGCAGCTTCAGGTCATAAGAATATAGCTGCACTTCTTCTCGAGCATGGAGCTGATATTAATGCTAAGCCTGCTGGATATTGTACTCCTCTGTGTTTAGCAACAAAAAAAAATTGTAAGGATGTAGTTGAGCTTCTTCTTTCTGATGCGAATATTGATATCTATGAAGATAGTTTTAGTGAGTTTCTTGAAAAAAGAAAGCTTAATAAAACAATGCAAAAGTTGTATGATGGAAAAAATAAAATTAACAGGGAAGTTTTTGAAGCAGTACAAGAGGCAGTGCAAAAAAAAGATGAAGCAGGCAAGAAAAAAATTGAGAAATTACTGGAAAATGGTAGTGGTCAGTTCTGTCCAAGCTTTAATTATAGGACAGAAGAAAAGACGGTTATTACTTTGAATAAAGATGTACTGCAGCTTGTGTTTAGTTATGCAGCAGAGAAAAAAATATATGTTGAAACAGTAGGATCATTCCTTATAACAGACAGTAAGGGAGAGTTTTTAATAGGGAAGGATAAGGTTACTAAATATAGTGATATGAAGGGTAATACTTTCTTACATCTTGCAGCAGAGAATAATGACAGTAAAATGGTTGAGTTTCTTTTGAAGGCAGGAGCTAATGTTAATGCTCGTGGTTTAAATGATTGTACTTCTCTATATATAGCAGCACAAGAAGGTAACTATGATGTGGTAGAGCTTCTTATCGGTCATGAAAAAATTGATGTTAATGCTAGAGATCTGTATGATAATTCTCCCTTGCATGTAGCACTAAATAGGGGTTATAGTGATATAATTAACCTTCTACTTACTGACCCTAATATTAATGTTGGTCGTGAAAAAGTTTCGTCTGCCAAGAAGAAAGAAGACAAAGCAAAAATTCTTCAAAAATTAAATCAAGATAACAAGCTGTTTAATTTAATAAAACGAGCAAAAAAACAAGCAGATAGAAGTAAGATAGATGAATTACTAGGAGAGATAAAAGAATTACTGGAATTAAAAAGTGGAAGTAGTTTTAAGCCAAGTTTAAACTATTCTCCAGATGGTACTGATGAAGGTACAACTTTAAAAATTGCTCTTCAAACAGGAAATAAAAAGCTGTTAAAACTCTTATATGATTATGCTGAGAAGAATATAGGCGTAGACACTGAAATATTTAAACAACTCAGAGAGACTGTAGAACAAAAAGAGGAATTTCAGTTGGGAAGTAGTTTGAGTGGTGTTTCTATTTCTAGGTGTATGGTGGGAGTGTTAAATAAACTGTGTCAAACCGAAAAATGATATATTAATGATATAAAAAATGGAGGTTTAACAAATGAAAGAAAAAAGAGCAAACAACTATGTTGGATTAGTAAACTATCAAGAATTAGAGACAAATATCCTGTCATCTATAAGAGAAGGTAAACCACTAACCGGAAGAGAAGGAGCACTGACACCTTT
>NZ_JACVWV010000028.1 GCF_014534705.1 Wolbachia endosymbiont of Pentalonia nigronervosa
ATTATATATCTTATTGCATTAATAATCGCTCTAATATCGTGTTTTCTTGGCCTTCCTATTGCCCCTTGTGCAACGTATGGCTCTAGTATTTCCCATTCTTTGTCACTTATGTCACTTGGATACATTTTTTTACCTCTTAATTCTACATTTGCTTTAGTATATTTATCTTTTCATTTCTTTTCAAGACATCTTCTGAGACTACGAAAACTCATTTAGATGATGTAACAGTCTCACATAGCAAAGGAAGCTGTAGGGTGCAATAGTTGCGCAAGGCAAGAGCTATGGATTACCATAGCTCGCTTGCTACTCCAACTCTAATTCTTCAACGTGTAAATTGCGTGGTACAGATTCTAATTCTCTGACGATGCCCAAATCTTTATTTTTTGCGTGTATACCAAGTTTATTAAATTCGCGAGCGGCAGGAAACACCCTTGCTTCAAGCGAACCTGCAGTTTTATTATAATTTTCCACAGCGCTCTTTAAACTTCTACGCAAGTTGTCAAAATTTTCACCCATAGTGCAAATGCGCTCATATAATATATGCCCTAATTCACTAATTTTTTTCGCACTTTCAGCTATCATTTCTTGTTTCCAACCATAGGCTATTGCTCTCAGTAGGGCAATTAAAGTGATCGGCGTTGCAATGATGACTTTTTTTTCCACGCCAATTTCTATCAAAGCCGGTTCATATTCCAATGCTGCACTAAAAGCACCTTCTCCGGTCAGAAATAGGACGACAAGTTCTGGTGTATTATCAAATTGATTCCAATATTCCTTTTTTCCGAGTTCACTTATATGTTTTTTTATTGCTAATGAGTGGTCCTTTAATTTTTCCTTTTGTATTTGCAGGTCACTTTGCGATACGGCGTCAAGATAAGAATCGAGCGGTACTTTAGCATCTATAATTATCTGTTTTCCTGAAGGCATCTTGATTATTAAATCAGGACGCAATAAATTATCGTTGTTTTTATCAATTACTGATGGCTGAATTAAGAAATCACAATACTCAACCATGCCCGCCATTTCAACAGCTCTTTTTAATTGCATTTCACCCCATTTTCCTCTGATGTGCGGCTTTCTTAAAGCGTTGGCGAGACTGGAAGTTTGATTCATCAGAGCGCCAATTTGTTCTTTCAATCCCTCATAAGCGCCCACTCTTTCTCTCTCGAGTTCGCGTATTTCATTATCGAATTTCTCTAATTTTTCTTTTATCGGGGTGACAACTTCATTAATGGTTGCTTGTCTTTTTTTGAAGTCGTTCTCTGTTTCTTTCAGTTTGCTATCGATTGCCTCTTTGGCTAAATTGAGAAAATTACTGTTATTTACCTGCAGGGCATCAAGAGAAAGTGCTTTAAAAGTATTGGTTAATCTTTCCTCTGCTTTGGTTAATAATTCAACTTCTTTTTTCTTCTCATCACGTTCTTTTTGTAGAGTTATTTCAAGCTCTGCTTGTTTTATTTTTAAGTCAACTACCTCTTCGCTTTTTGTGGATAAGTTTTTTCGTGTTTCTTGTAATTCATCTTCCAATTTTCGCAGATTGCCCTCGAGCATTGACTTTTCTCCGACGAATTTTTTATTTTTTATCAATATAACTGTGGATAACATTAAACAGCTAACTGAAATTATGAGATAAAACATCATTGAAAAAATCATACTTATTAATTCTATATGATTAATTGTTTTTGTGTATATATAAAAAAAGGCACCTTATTTAAGGTGCCTTTTTTATGGATTTATACTAAAGACTTACACTTACCATCAACCACCGTTGGAGTAAACAATGAGTCTGGTTTTTCGCCACCTGTTTTAGACAATGAATTTTGTACTGTTTTATGAAGTAATTTATCTCCTTCAAGACTTTCCTTATGCAGATAATGTAAGGCTTTAGATAATTCTGGAGAAACGTGCAACTCTGCCTCTCCATTTTTCATAGCTTCTACTTGTTGTTTTAGAGGTTTTTGCATTTCTGCTGGCCCGTAAGGAGCTTCTGGAATAGTAGCTATTACCTTGCAATGGTTAACTGAACTATAAGCACCAAAGAAATCTTTGCCTGCGCTAGGTTTCATCGTCGTAGACAAGCTATCGTTTGTAATAGTTGTATCAGAGTCAGAGTCTCTTGTCGATCGAGCATCAGTGAAACTAAGTGTTTCTGAATCATCGCTCGCACCAGATGTTGCCGAAAAGAAGCTTGCACTACTTGCTGTCATTGAATCAGATTTTTTTAATTCTTTTTTTGCAATAACTGAACTATAAACATGAAAGAAACCTTTGTTTGCACTAGGTTTTATCATCGTAGATAAGCTAGCGTTTGTAATAGTTGTATCAGAGTCATATTCAGAGTCAGAGTCTCCTATCGATTGATCAGATGCTACTCCATTAACCATACCTTCTTTTTTAATTTCAGCATCAGTTGAACCAGGTGTTGATTGAGCATCAGAGTATACGCTTGCACTACTTGCTGTCATTGTATCTGCTACCACAGGCTTCACATCTTGCTGCATTTTAGAAGCAGTATGATGTGTTACAGTGCAATTTAACTTTTCATCTAACAATCCAAGTTTTGTTTTGATAATTTCCATGTGATCAGCAGGGCAAAAAATCTCACCTTTTTCCATGCCATTCTCCATTTCCACTATTGAATTTATGCTTACAACATTTCCATCAAGAACACCAGTAATGCGATATTCTTTTCCTCCACATTGTATAAAGAAAAGATGCTCTTTCGTATTCTTAGAATTTATATAACCTTCATACCTTTCAGGAGATATATCTTCTATCACAAATATCAATTTGTCATCATCAACTCTCACATAACCTGTTACCAGAGGAGGGCATTGCACCACGTGAAGGGATTTGCCGCTGTATTTTGTACTAATACTTTCTACAAATGCTACTACTCCTGGTTTCAGGAGTTTTTTCACATCTTCTACAATATTCTCAGACTCATATAGCACGCCACCTTTAATTTCTACTATTGAAGTTATATGCACATCATAGCGGCCGCTGTCTTCATGATAGCTATAATTTCCACTTACAGTAACGCGATGTTCAGCTTTATCATTCTTGATATACAGATATGTAGAACCCTTGAGCTCTTGATATCTTTCACTTGTCATATTTAATACCAAGTTATCACCCTCACCTATAAAGTAACCAACATCAAGCATAACAGTGTGAGTTTGTGGATCTTGAGCATTAAGTTGCTTTGGCGTTGTAGTTTGATTTACAACAGGTTCATTATTTGGCTGTGCAGGTTGTTGCTTTGGTTGAGCGACAAATGGTTCACTAGATACCATTACTGCATCCATCTTTATATGATTACTCCATCCTAGAATCTTTTTCACGTGGTCAATATCGCCTGCAACAAGTATTGTATTACTATTTTTGTACCTACCAACACTATTTTTCTTTGATATTGCACTTACCTTTATCACACTACACTTTCCTATTGCACTGAGCTCCTCATCAAAAGAACCAACAATGCGACATTCAAAGTGATCACACTTGACATATACAACAACCTTACTTGCATCATCAGGATGTGTACACTTTTTGTATATTTTATAAACTTCATCTGTCATACTTAGTACCAAGTGACGAACCTCTTTTTTATCACCATCTTTCGTAGTCTCAATCGTACTTTCAATTGAAAGGCAGCCACTATGATGCTGAGCTTGTGGTTCTTGAGCATTAGGTTGCTTTGGCGTTGTAGTTTGATCTACAACTGGTGCACTATTTGGCTGTGCAGGTTTGACTTTAGGTTGTTGCTCTGATGTTGCAGCTCGAGCTACTGATTGGTCACTTGATACCTTCACTACAACCCCTGTATCATTGGCTGCTGCAGCTACCATATTCAAGATGGTGCCTCTGTTCACATATTGACCATGAGCATTTTTCTCTAATATTGACAGAGCCCTTATTACAGGAACGAACTCTACACCATCAACTTGATTACCAATAGGAATATCACTTATTTTAACTTTGTTTACGCCATGATATATGTCATGTATATCTTCTATAACAATTCTATGCTTTTTTTCATCAAGAGTACCAGTAACGTAAAATTCATTCCCTTCATGCTCGATAAGCAAAAGAATTGTGCCTTCAGAATTTTTACAATCTTTGCACTTTTCAAGCATTTCTTCTGTTAAATTTAAGTACAAACGGTTGCCCTCAACTTTAAGAAAGTTATCAACTCCATGAACGGGAGTTTGTGATGGTTTTGTTTGTTGTTCTGCGGATTTTTCTTCCTCCTCTGAGTGTAGTGGAGCATAAGCATCTGTTTTACTACTAAATAACCACTTCCAACCTGATGAAAATTTTCCTAACAACCATGAAATTCCTGTATGATCAGCAAACCACTTACCACCTGATGAAAGTTTCCCGAACAACCATGAAATTCCTGTACGATCAGCACCACGCTTTAAAGCTTCCTTTAACATATTATCTCCTGTTAATAAAAAATTAAATATGACTTCAGTATATCATGCCAACTTTTACTTGTCAAATTTCTTTTTTTAGGGGAGATTTTTAAAGATTATTATGCTGGAGCGTGTATTTTTAGCAGCTTAATTGCATTGGTATTGATAACTTCCCCACCAACGCGTTTTGTGATAAAAAACCGCACATATGGCTTATTTGTATAGGGATCACGCAATATTGTCATTCCTTTACTATCTACTATTTTATAAGCTTGTTTGAAATCAGCAACTGCAATTATCGGTAAATAATCTTCATCTTTTATTTGTTTTTCATTTGGTGGTGTTGGCATATGAGAAGATTGATATACCGGCACTCCCATTAAGGTATCTGGAACATTGAGTGATAAACTGGGTTGCCAGAGGTATTGACCAGTCGAACTTGATTTTAACAATCGAATACTCTTTAATGTGCTTCTATTCATGAGAAACGATGCATTTTTTGCATAATACTCATTTAGAGAATAATATAATGTCGTTATGGCATCACTATCTAATTGGTTATTTGTAACTTTCTCTATCTCATCATCATAAGCCAAAATTCCTTTAGGCTGAAAGCTACCATTGCCCTTAATAAAGGCTGCATTTTCTTTTGTGCCAAAAGTTTCAGCAACATTGTCTATCAACCAACTTTCAACATCAACAAATGCATCATCGAGCAATCTCTGTGATATTTGCGGTTGGGCGTATAATTCATAAGTCATTATAGAGATTTTTTTGACTTGAGGTGTTCTCGTATCTTGCGTTAGATTATATTTAGTTACGATTCTGCCACCTGAATTTATTGTTTCTCCTGACCAACCAGCTTCAGCGCGATCACCACCTTCTATGATGCACTCTAATGTTTCAGTGGAAATCTTCTGACTAGAACATATTTGCCGCATTGGCGATGAATCAGTGACGCTTTTGTATATGCGTTTCATGATCTGTGGCGTAATGAAATACCCTCCGTTACTGTCTGTATCTCTACTGAGGGTTTTCTTTGATAAATCGCTTGGCATTCCTTTGCGAATATAGTCAGCAATCTCTTTGCTGCCTGCATTGTTGCTGATATTCAAATCTGCATTTACCTCTGGACGTTGATCTGCAGTTTCAATTAAGTCTAAGCGCTCTTTGCAGCTATCAATTGTAGTATTGATTTTACTCAACTGCTCAACTGTTGAAGAATCAGCATACCCTTTGCTTTCAATCTCTTGTAGTCTGCGATCATTCATTGATTTGAATTGCTCCCATGAGCAAGCTAATTCATTAATACGATGCGCAATTCTAGTAAGTGATGTCATAATAACCCTCCAATTGAAAATAAGCCTGAAAATAAGCTAAAAATGAAATGAAAAATCTGTCGGAAATGAAATTAAAAAATGAAAATAAAAGCTGCATTCCCCTTAAGAGCTGGTGAAAATTAAGGCCGTCCGTGACAGCTTTAGTGGGCAAACTGCCACAGACCTTAATTAAAGAGAATGGAACTTATATTATAAATGATTAATCAACCTATGTCAAGAGTTTTTTGATATCGAAATCGACGAAAACGTTTTGGCTTGAGATTGAGATTTAATTTGATTGTGGGAATTATAGCATGAAATTTTATTATAAAAATGATGAATTTTTATACTATATTGGTTTATATTATGACACTCTATTTCAGCATAATAATTTATTTTTTCTACTGAATAAAAATTCTCAATAGGGGCCCTGAGCAAGGATTTGCCTGGTTATAATGGTGTCGGTTAGTAGAGTTATGAAACTTTTATCGATTACAAGTTCAATTTATCTACTTGACAGTCTTGAATAATATATTATCCTGCGATTAATATAAATAAATTATTAGAAAAATAGCTTGATTGTTTTTTAAGCTAATAATATAATAAATATATCAATTATAAAACTTAAAAAGGGGGTGTATTATGCTTAGTAGCAAAAATACTAAAAATACAGAGGAGCTTGTTAATCCTCCGGTTGTGGAAAAGGATGCAGGCACAAAGACTGAAGAAGTTAAAGGTGATGTGGGTAGTCAGACAATTACAAAAGTTGAGGCTTTATTTAAAGTACTTGAAGATGAGAAGTTTGCTCTTGGTAATGAAGAAGAAAAAAAGCGATTTAGAGCAGCATTTGAGAAGGCAACTGACTTTTCATCACTGATTCATGGACTGAGCATTACACAAGTTCAGCTTTGTTTTTTTCTCTTTGAATATAAAATGGTTATTCAATATATAGATGAAAATGTAATAACAAGCAGTCTCGAAGCTGTAAAGAAAGCAGGCGGATTGATAGAAAAGTATTTTAAGGGTTACAAGGATTATCTTGCTTTTTATGAGAAGAATGATGATGGCTTGGATACTTTGCATATTTTACTCAGGAAACATGAAAGGGAGCACACACTAGTTAGTGATATTTTACAACAGGAAAAACAGATAGGTGCATTAAGGATATTCCATGGTTCTAATGAGGAAGTAGTTGCCAGTAGAGGTAAAAAGGATGATATTAATATAAGAAATTATGAGTTTAAAAAAGGCGCAAATTATGACATGATAATCACTTGGGATGTGAAAATTAAGGATGAGAAAGATGCTGATCAGAATATAAAGTTCGAGATGACTGTAGGTGTGAGTCATGAAGGTATAATAGCATTGCGTGGTTATAAAGTAAATGGTAAGGAGGTTGACAATCTAGGTTTAAAATGTGTGTTGGAATGGACAAAGCAAAATAAAGAGTTATATATTAATGGTTTGTGTCTATGTGAATCATTCAAGCTGTGCTTTTCTAAAAATGCAGCAGAAATGGAAAGGAGTAGTGAAACTTTAGTGTGCAACCCTGCACCCAATGAAGTAGCTGTTAACAGTGTACAAAACAATGCTGTTAACAGTACGCAGAGTGATGCTGCTACTCAGACAGTTACTCCTAAGCAACCTGATAGCACTCCTACAGCTGATAGCACGCAAAATAATACTGCTGCTGATAATCCAAAAACTGCACTGGATGATATACCTGGTGTGCAACAGCATGATACTGCAAAAGGTAAATCTATTGCCGGATGAAATATTTTGGATAGATAGGTAATTTTTATAAGGTCTAGCAATTATTGTTAGACCTTAAAGTTGAAATCTGATAAAGGTAGCTGTATACTTTATTGATTAAGCAATAAAGATGAATAAGAAAGAGGTAACAATATATACAGATGGAGCATGTTCTGGTAACCCTGGTGCTGGAGGATGGGCAGCGGTAATATTGTTTCAAGATCAAAGAAAAGATATCTGTGGCAGAGCAGAAAACACCACAAATAATAAAATGGAATTGATGGCGGTGATTAATGGGTTAAAGGCATTAAAGACCTCTTGTAACATTAATCTATATACAGATAGCCTCTATATTAAGAATGGTATAACAGCGTGGATAAAAAAATGGAAAATAAATGGTTGGAGAACAAGCGATAAAAAGCCAGTGAAGAATATGGAGCTATGGCAAGAATTGGACGAAATTTCTTCACAGCATCAGATTAATTGGCACTGGGTGAAAGCCCACAATGGTGATAAATATAATGAGGCAGCTGATACTTTAGCGAGAAAAGCAATAGATAATGCTTAAAAAAATTGCTGTTCTGTTATTGATCATTTTATTATTTCTATCGTGTTTTGTTGCATATTTAAAAAGTAAGGATTCTGTAAAAATAAATGTTAATTACATCAATTTTTATATAAAGAACAAAGTATCAAAAATATCGACTGATGCAAAAGTAAGCATACAAAATACTTCATTTACTTGGCAGAAAGGTGAAGAGCCATATTTAATAATTACGGAATTATCAATAAAAAATCGTGATTTCACTATAAAAGTCCCTGAGCTCTTTATACGCTTTAAGTTAAGTTCTTTATTTAAAGCTCGTGCAAATTTTTCTCATATTTTAGCTGATAATGTGCATGTATACGTTGATAACAAAGAAACTAAAGCTGCTGATTTTAACTTAAGTGATTCACTAAAGGTTGTAAGAGAATTGTTTTTTGGCCTGGATGAAAACTCAAAAATTGAATTTACTAATATGGTAGTGAATAAGGATACAAAGAATGAGTTTTATATCGATAAATTATATATAAGTAAGAAAAGAAATTTAAATATTCATATTTATACAAAAAACGATAAGGGAATGGTAGATGATTTATCTATTACAATAAAAAACCACAATAACTTGTTAAGTGTATATGGTGCGTTTTATAATCTAAAATTAGGATTACTTGATGAATTTTGCATGTTAACTAAAAACCATGAGTTAAGTAAGGATGTAAAACTTAAAGGTAGCTTTTCGTTCAAAATGAATGAAAAAGAAGTTTTAGATGGAGAAACATATATACTCAGTGTAACACCCGCTTCGACAACAAAATTGCCATCAGAAATTGAGTTACAAAAGAGGTCTAATGTTAATGTTAAACTAGCCTATCACAATCGGGTTCTTGATATAAAAAACTTCCACTTCAAATTCAATGATATATACCTGTCTTTGATTGGCAAAATATACCTTAGCAAAAATCATGCTTCACTTAGAGCTAATATTAGTAAATTTGCAACGCAAGACCTATGCACATATGTACCAGATGGCATGGTGAATGATGAGTTTAAAAATTGGTATTGCAGTAATATTGCCGGCGATATTTTGAACACAATTATAGATTTCAGTGGTAAAATCAATAGTGGTAATTTGTCGGACATTACAGTTATTGCCGATATAGAAAATGGCAGTGTGAAGTTCGATGATGATTTTGCGCCAGTGGAAAAGTTAAATGGCAGTTTAAAGTTAAAGAGTAATAATCTCAAAATTACTATAAATGATGCTAAATTTCAGGGTTTTGCTGTCAACAGTGGTGACATTGAAATGAACTCTATTGATAAGGAAGATTCAGTGTTCACTATTCATGGTCAAGCGGTAAGTGATGCCTATGCATTATATGAACCTATTAAATCTAAATTAGATAAAATTGTCGCAATTGAAAGGGATAAGGTTAGTGGCGCTGCAAAATCTGAATTCAGCTTTCAAGTTTTTAACTTAAATGCTGATAATAAAGCAGTAGATTTTTTAGGCAATATCCATTCTAAAATTGATGACTTAATTATTTATAAATCAGACATTGGCAAATATAATGTTGATCTTAAGTTTGGTAGCAATTTTTTAGAGTTAAATAGTGGTGGGTTAGTGAATAACAAGCAGCTGCAGTTTAACTGCAAGGAGCGTAATAAAAATCATACTTGCAGATTTACTGGGGATTTTCCAGCTCAGATAATAAATGCGGATGGTTATGTTAATATAGATGTAGAATCAGTAGTGAATTCAGATGACACAGGATCTATTAGTGGTGATATAGATTTATCAAATTTAATCTCGCGTGCAAGTTATCTAGGGTGGAAAAATCGCTTTGAAGATCGTAATAAAATTGCATTTTCTATAGGATTGAAAGGTAATGATAAACTATCAGTAGATAAGATAGATGTGACAGGAAATAATTTAAATATCAGGCTTAATGGCAAGGTAGAAGATGGAATTTTATCTTTAAACTCTAGTAATTTTAATTTACCTGATAATGATTTTAATATGGAGATTAAAGCAAATAAGCAAAAAAGTTCTGTAATGATTTATGGTGAGAAGATTAACTTCAGTGATATTTTAGAGTTGCTTACTAAAAGTGACAGTGATTCACAGAGAGACATAGAAGTTAGAATGGATGTTGATAATATGATTATGAAAGATGATATTATCATCAACAATGCTCAATTAAATTTAACCTGCACCCAAGGTGATTGCAGTGGCAGTCAATTTACAGGGAAGTTTTTGCAAGACGGCAGCGATATATTAGCGAAATACAGCGGTATAGGGCTTGAAGTTTATGCAAATAATGCAGGAATGCTCCTGCGTTCTTTGGGTATTAATAAAACAGTTAAAGGTGGAAGAATATCTTTTTATTTCTCTACTAAAAGAGGGGATAACACACACTATGGTATGGTTTCTATTAGTAATTTTTACATTAAAGACGCACCGCTACTTACTACTTTACTTTCACTATCGTCACTACCTGGCATTGTAAACGCCATTAACAGGGGAGGTATATATTTTTACAAGTTTAATGCGCCTTTTTCATACAGCAATGGCATTATTGGAATCGAAGAATCTTGGTTAGAAGGAGCAGAATTGGGTATTACAGCGAGTGGTAAACTGAACGTTCAAGATCATAAATTTCAGATCACAGGACAGGTAATACCAGCATATTCAGTCAATAAATTTGTGTCTAAGATACCTATAATCGGAAAAGTTCTTACCGGTGGAAAGAGTAGGGGAGTTGTGGCAATAGATTATAAAGCCCATGGAGATGATAAAAACAGCAATGTATTTGTGAACTTTATATCTTCATTAACTCCAAATTTATTAAAAAGAGTGTTGGGAATTTTTGACCGTATTATGATCAAAACTAACAAAACTATAGTTAAAGCTATAGTTGGCCTTACAACCACTCCTTGATCCTTTCTAAATGCGCATAACTATTGAATCTTAAGAATTTGTCCAAATATGGTGATGCAATAAATGGGGTGTTTTCATTTAAATAATTAGATAAGAAAATAGGTAAAACATCCTGAAATTCTTGCATTTTTTCTCTATAACCTTGTAAGGAAGTGATACTTACTTGATCATAATTGAATTTCCAGTAAGCAAGTTCTGAAACTTTTTTCTTGGTGGTATATTCCACTCCCAAGGCTTGCAAAATTAATTGCGGAAAAAATCCCGACATAACTTCATTGTTAGAAGGTGGTGAGCCCAATTTATAATCTATAATTGCTGCTTGGTTCTCTGGTAGATGTTCAACTCTATCGCATTTTGCTGTGAGTGAAATTTCTTCTAAAATGAAAAGAGAAAAGCTTTTT
Source organism: Wolbachia endosymbiont of Pentalonia nigronervosa (assembly GCF_014534705.1). Taxonomy (GTDB): domain Bacteria; phylum Pseudomonadota; class Alphaproteobacteria; order Rickettsiales; family Anaplasmataceae; genus Wolbachia. The sequence continues at coordinate 11,376 of NZ_JACVWV010000028.1, forward strand.
TCTACTTCAATACACTGACTTCTAGTTTTATCAAGTGCAACAAAAGACTGAATGATTTTTTGTAGCCTTATCCACCACATATTTGAGAAGTTAAAATGGCTAGAAAAAAACTCTTTTTTTGCAATATTCATACAATCATTGTCTTTATTGTGTGAGTATTGCTCGAAGATGTTATGCGCTAAGATGCCAAACTCTAATATTGATGGTTTAAAGTTTAGGTCTCGCAATTTTCTGAGATTGAGTATATGTTCAACGTAAAATGAATAAGGGTTGCGGATTAATTTTTCCACTGCACTGCACGATATTGTTTGCATTTTTTTCTTTCTCACTTCAGCTGTTGGTGTTGGCATAGGCTGCATGCAGGGTATCACATATTCAGGCGTATTGAGCATTTTTAGCCAGTCTCGATAAGGTTGTTTTGTTTGAAACAGCATCTCAATGCGTTGTAACAGAATTGACTTTCTATGATTTAGTGACCTTGTAACATAGATCTTACGTGCACAGAATAAATTGTATAAGGTATAGAGAAAATATCCTTGCTCTTCTTGTACATCTCCCATAAGTGAGTTTAAAAATGAATTTTTAGGTGCTTCATTGAAATCTGTAAGTATTACAACTTTATTTTTATGTAAGCTTAGGTTATTTGCTTTTGGAGAAAGGTGCTTTTTAAGAAATAGAGTGAGCATTTTTCTATATAATTCTAAGGAGCATTTTATTTTTATATCCTTGCAGGCAGTAAGGAAGTGAGTTGCAAACTCATTATTAAAATGCGAATCAGAAAGCACATCAACGCATTGTAAATGTGCTGTAGCTACTGCGAAAATAGAACAATTTACTACATCAAGTAAAGGATTATATATTTCCTGTAACTTATTGATAATCATCAATATATCTTCCTTATATTTTACTTTTTTATGTTTGTTGACGATATTTATAATCCCTGCAAGGTCGCTTATGCTGAAATTACGCAATATTTCTATTTCAAATTCCGATAATATTTTACTATATTCTTCTCTAGTGTAACCAAAGGTTACTAGCGTGTGTTTAAGCAGTGAAAGCAGTTCGACACTGTTCCAGTTTGAAGTTAATGCCTCAATACTATAGAGCAAAAGCGTGATATATGGATAATCTTCTACATGATCTTGCTCAAGCAAGCATGCTACGCGTGTTGCAAGCAGTTGATTACTGATAAAAAATGACACATTTTCACAGCCTTCATTTTTGATGATTAATGCAATCACCTGTGCCTCTTCTTCCTCAGAGTCGCAAGTTATAATTTCAACTTTATCATATGTGTTTTGACTACTAACTTTGCTTAGATCAGCTGTGGTATCAAAAGCATAATCAATCATTTCATCGGACTCTGTACCCAAAAATTCGATATTATTTCTACTTGTGTTTAGATAATCCAATAAGCTCTTGAGGCAATATTGATAATGTTTTTTGTCGAGCGATTGCCAATCTTTTTCTTTAATTTTTAAATTAAGATTAGGTAAAATTACCTTGCCATGTGGTAAATGATATATTGCTTTGATTAAGGACTTGCAGATTTCATCCTTACCAATACCAACAAAAATAATCTGCTGATTCTCCTGTAATGAGAGCGCCATATTGTTGATGTAATTATTCTTGTGTTCCAATATGTCCATTACCCCTAAATCTTTTAAAGTTTTACTCCAGCTTTCTAGTAGTAAACTTACGAAATTCTCGGCTTTTTTTGGATATTCGCAAGATCCCATTGTTTGAATGGTATTAAGTAGTGATGAAAGATCATAAGCTAAGTCGACGGGGAGGTTATCGTTATTTTCCTCGTTCCACTTTAATATAAACTCAATCAGCAGAAGTATTCGCTTTGTGGGGTTGATTACCGCAATTTTATCGAGGTTTAATATTAAATCTTCTTCATCGATATTTTCCAATGAGATAATCTCTGGTAGAATTATACACCTTTTAGAATTACAGTTTTTGAATGCGTTCAGCAGTGCTATTACATCCGCTTTGCAAGGAATGATTATCTTCAATTCAGATATTTCTTCTGTGCTATACTCAGAAAATACATGTTGTGCCAGCACATCAAAAAAGGAGTCGTCTGTGCTAATAGAAAAAATTTTGCCCACCAAAATATTTGGTTAATACTATGCTCTATATTATAGAGAATTTTCTTAAGGTAAGATATAAGTAAAAGACTGCAGTCTTTGTAAGCTTAATTTATATTACTATATGAGCTTCGGGTGTGGTATAATCTGCAGTATATTCTAATATACCTGCAGGAACTTCGGGTATTGTATTTTTAACAGAATTATCTGCTGAAGAGAAGTATAGCTCCTCAGCTCCGCGTTTAAACCTTATCCACTTGCTAAGATTTAAAAATTCCCGGCCACGCTCTTCAAAGAAAGATGCAATACCCATAATAAAACCTCCGATATTTATACTGATAAGGTATATTTACACAAAGTGATGATCTTCTTGTATATAAATTATAGGATCAGCTGCAGGGTATGCACTATCTGTTAGTGTGGGTAGCTCCTCTAATCCGCGATTTAAATCATTTACTTTAGAAGCGTCATCTAACTTTTTAGCTTCTGTAACCCCATATTGAAAACCATATAACAAACCCTTGCTAAAAGCTTCACAATCTCTTCCAAGATCTTTACAGAAAGATTCAATACTCATAATAAAACCTATGATGATAAATAATTGTGCGATTTTATACTAAAAAAATAAATTTTATATTAATATACAAAACAATTAATTAAAAGAGTACAAAGACTGCAGTTTTTATATTCTTAGTTTAATATACAATGATTTAACAGTGAACAATCAATTGCAAAAATCGTCGATTAGGCAAAATAATTCTGTTATATTCTTTTTCATGGGTAATCTCTCTATTTTTATAGTATATTTTAGGAATTTACCCTATTTTCTTAACTTTTTTAGTGATTTCTAATCCATAGATACTGTCTCTCATGTCAACAAGTTATTTAACCAAATTACAATCAAACGGTTGATTATTTTTCAGAATACCA
>NZ_JACVWV010000029.1 GCF_014534705.1 Wolbachia endosymbiont of Pentalonia nigronervosa
CTGTTCGCCCTATCCACATCACTGCTGCTATGAACTTTCTGTTGTCCTTTGCACTCCTTCCACTATCCCCTTTCTTTCCGGGTAAACTCTCCTTTATCCTTTCCCATTGCTTATCTTTTAAGTCGTATAACATCCTTAGCTTCTCTCAAAAATTGTTATTATAACTCCTTTCTTTTTGAATGTCTACACTACCTAGGTTGTTCAATACTTGAAGAAGCCACTTCTTGCTGATAATTCTGCCAATAGGTTGAACTTTCTCCTATTAAGTAATCAGGTTTTACTGCTCTTGGCTCGTGCTCCAACACATAGCGAATAATATGTTCTGCAAACTCTGGTCTCTTAAATATTCGAACAGCTTGGTATAGTGGAGAATCTTTACCCTTATATAAAGCATCAACATCAATTCCTTTACATTCTAGAAGTGTTTTAATAGATTCTGTAGATTTTTCACGCATAATAATATAATGAAATGCTGTCCACCCACTATCATCCCTAGCATTAATATCAAATCCATATTCGTTACAAAGTGTTTTAACCATTCCTACATGGCCATTATTAGCAGCATAGTGTACACAGGTATCTCCATATTGACCCGTAACATTAATCTCAACTTTATATTCTTTATAAAGCATCTCAATCATCTCCATATGACCTCCAGAAGCGGCATATTTGATAAGAGTATTTCCATTTGCATCTTTAGCATCAACCTTTGCACCTTGTTTTATTAATAACTTTACTATATCTGTATAACCCCTATAGGCAACATACATAATAGGAGTACACCCACCTTTACCTCTAACATTAACATCTACACTATTTTCTACTAGTAACTTTACTACCTCTAGCTGACCATTTGCAGCAGCTTGATGTAAAACAGTGTTTCCATCATTATCTTTAGCATTAACATCTACACTATTTTCTACTAGTAACTTTACTACCTCTAGCTGACCATTTGCAGCAGCTTGATGTAAAGAAAGCATAATTTCTCCTTGAATTAATATAATAGTTAATTTTATAATATTCTTATTAAGAAGTCAAGTTATTTTCTAATTTAAGTTGAATTAATATCCTATTTTTAAATTTAAAATGGAAGTAAAAGAGTGTATCGACGACCATCGATACACTATCACATACTAAAGATGACTATTTACTTAAGCCAGACCCTCCTGCTGTTTGTGTTGCATCCAGTTGAGTATTAGGTTGAGCGATTACATTACTAGCATCATTCGCTATGCATATTCTTCCGTTTATAGTTTGATACCGAGAGCATATCAATTCAGTATAATCACCATATGGACCTTGCTCCAATGGGTCATAATAATAAAATTGACCTTGCAACCATTGGTATACATCAGCATCATGTGCGTAACGTATTAAATTAGCCTCATTTGCTAGTATAATGTCACAAGGTGATATCCCACTCTTGCCTATTTCTTCTTCCCGCATTTTCTGTAATATAGTTCCTGCATCCCTAAAAATCTCTTCTATACCAGGAGTCTGCACTAAGTCTATAGGAGTTTGAGAATATTTATTCATTAATGAAGGATCTGCACCTGCTACTAATAGAATCATCACCACACCTCTATAACTACGCTTAGCAGCCCAATGTAAAGCAGTATCTCCATAGTCATTTGCAACATTAACACCTACACCTGCTGCTAATAAATCCCTTATAATATCGATATGACCTCTACGAGCCCACCAATGTAAAGGGGTGTATCCGAATTTGCTTACAACCTTAGCATCTGCTCCGTTGTTTAATAGAATCTTTGTTACCTCCATATGATGACCTTGATAATCACGATGATCGCGAGAAGCACAATATAAAGGAGTTTCATCATATTTATTTTTAGCATCAATGTCTGCACCTGCTGCTAAGAGAAACTCTACTGCCTCTATATGGCCAAATCCAGCGGCAAAATGTAGAGCTGTTTCTTTATTTCTATCTTCTACAGCGTTAACATCCACATCTTCTTCACCTCCTTCTTTTTTTAATAGACCCCTCATCACATCTACTTCATTATTCTCAGCAGCCTGATGTAAAGGAGGTTTTATATAGTTATTTTTATTACTTTGCATACTCTATCCTCAAATTAGCATATATAATAAATTTATAATACTTTTGCAAAAAAGTCAAGGTATTTTCTAGTTTAAATTGTATTAATATCCCACACTTTTAAAATTAAAGTAGAACACTGTTAAGATGTATTTAAGCACTACTAAGATAGATATCTACTTACTCCTGCTATTTGTGTTGCATCTAGTTGAGTGTTAGGTTGAATATTAGGTTGAGCGACTTCTGCGCTTTTTTCTAACAGATACTTTTCTACCTCTCTATAACCTTTTGCAGCAGCCCAACATAAAGGAGTGGTTTCACCTTTATATATAGCATCAATGTTTGTAGCAATTAATCTTTCTAACTCAATATTTGTATAATCAGCGATTACTATTTCTTTGTAATCTTTATTCAGCGGTTTCCACCTCAAAAAACGTATTACTTCACTAGCATCTCTCTCTAGATTCATTCTTCTTATAATTTTATACTGAGCATATATCAACCAATTGTAACAACCAAATTGGCCTTGCTGCAGATCTTTGTACAATTGATCATAACAACCGAATTGTCCTTGTAACCATCGATACACTTCAACATCATATGCATAGCGTGTTAAATTAGCCTCACTTGTTAGCACAATATCAATAGGTGATATTCCTCTCTCGCCTATTTTCACACTTTGCATCTTCCGCAATTCAATTTCTGCATTCTGAAAAATCCGTTCTATCTCATCATTACTAGCTAAGTTCACAGGAGTTTTATTTCGATCATTCTTTAATAAAGAACTTGCATTTGCTGCTAATAGAATCATTACTACACAGCTATGACCACGTCTAGAAGCCAAATGTAAAGCAGTTTCTTTATGTTTATTTATAACATTAACACTCGCACCTGCACCTGCTGCTAATACAGCCCTTACCATATTAATATTGCCTCTAAAAGACCAGAAATGTAAGGGAGTGTATCCGTATATACTTACAATATTAACATCCGCACCTTTGCCTAATAAAATCTCTACTACATCGCTATGGCCACGCTTAGAAGCCCAATGTAAAGGAGTTTCATTATATTTATTTTTGGCACTAATATTTGTATCTGCACCTGCTGCTAATACAGCCTTGACCATATCTACGTCACCTCTAAAAGACCAGAAATGTAAGGGAGTGTATCCGTATGTACTTACAATACTAGCATCTGCACCTTTTTCTAATAGAATATTTGCTACCTCTACATAATAATGCTTCGAAGCATAATATAAAGGAGTTTCGTTATCTTTATTTTTAGCATTAACATTTGCACCTGCTGTTAAGAGAAATTCTACTGCCTCTTTATGACCACATCTAGCAGCAAAATGTAAAGCTGTTTCTTTATTTATATCTTCTACAGCATTAACATCCACATCTTCTTTACCTTCTTCTTTTTTTAGTAGGCCCCTCATCACATCTACCTGATTATTCTCAGCAGCATGATGTAAAGGATATTTTTTATAGTCAACCTTATTGTTGCCTGCACTTTTTGATGCTGTTTTGAACTTTTTATTACTATGCATACTCTATCCTCAAACTAGTATATATACTAAATTTATAATACTTTTGCAAAAAAGTCAAGTTATTCTCTAGTTAAAATTGCGTTAATGTTTCCATATTTTTAAACTTAGAGCAGAACACTGTTAAGATGTATTTAAGCACTACTAATATAGATATCTACCTACTCCTGCTATTTGTGTTGCATCTAGTTGAGTGTTAGGTTGAATATTAGGTTGAGCGACTTCTGCGCTTTTTTCTAACAGATACTTTTCTACCTCTCTATAACCTTTTGCAGCAGCCCAACGTAAAGGAGTGGTTTCACCTTTATATATAGCATCAATGTTTGTAGCAATTAATCTTTCTAATTCAATATTGCTACAATCAGCAATTGCTATTTCTTTGGAATCCTTATCCATCAGTTTCCATCCTGCAAGCACCAGAAAATGTATTGCTTCACTAGCATCTCTCTCTAGATTCATTCTTCTTATGGTTTGATACTGAGCATATATCAAGCCATTATAATAACCAAATTGGCCTTGCTGCAGATCTTTGTACAATTGATCATAACAACCGAATTGTCCTTGTAACCATCGATACACTTCAGCATCATATGCGTAGCGTATTAAATTAGCCTCACTTGCTAGTATAATATCAAGAGGCGATATCTTATTCTTGCCAATTTTCTCTTCCCGCATCTTCTTTAATTCACTTTCTGAATTCTGGATAATCTTACCTATCTCACCACCATTAGCTAAATTTATAGGAGTTTTATTTCGATCATTCTTTAATAAAGAACTTGCACCCGCCCCTGCCGCTAATAGAATCATTACTATACCTTTATGACCATGCTGAGCAGCCCAATGTAAAGCAGTTTCTTTATATTTATTTATAACATTAATACTCGCACCTGCACCTGCTGCTAATACAGCCCTTACCATACTAATATTGCCCCTAAGAGACCACCAATGTAAGGGGGTGTATCCGTATATACTTACAATACTAGCATCTGCACCTTTGCCTAATAGAATCTTTACTACCTCTACACAATAATGCTTCGAAGCACAATATAAAGGAGTTTCATCGTATTGATTTTTAGCATCAATGTCTGCACCTGCTGCTAAAAGAAACTCTACTGCCTCTTTACAGTCATATCCAGCAGCATAATGTAAAGCTGTTTCTCCTTGTCTATCTCGAGAGTCAACATCCGTGCTTGTTGCTAACAGAGCCCTCATCATATTTACATTATTCTTTTTAGCTGCCCAATGTAGATAGGGTATCTCACTGTAACCTTTATTTTCATGCTGTGTTTGTAATACTTTTTTAGATTTTTTATTCTTAGGCATACTCTATCCTCAAATTAGCATATATACTAAATTTATAATACTAACGATTAAATTACCATTAATACGCTATTGAACTTAAAACTTATCTAGGTTACACTTTGCCATCTTATTTGGGATAAACAGGTGAATTTTTTTAATATCAATAGCATTAGAGTAGTTGGTAAATATTTCATCAACTTTTTCTTAAAGCTAGGTAACGCATTTATATTTTTTATTAAATCTCTGTATCACTGTTTTGTACCACCATACTATTTCAACAACATCATAAGGCAAATTATAGAGATAGGCTTCTTTTCTCTACCAATTGTCGGGTTAACTGGAATTTTTATAGGAGCAGTAATAGTTTTGCAAAGTAGCTTGAATAGTTCATTAATTAATCAAGAGCAAATTGTGCCCAAAATTGTGACAATCACTATTCTCAAAGAATTAGGGCCAGTTTTAATCAGTTTAATAATGCTAGGAAAAGCCGGATCGTCAATTGCCGCTGAAATTGGTACAATGCGCATCACCGAGCAGATAGATGCTCTAACAACTTTAAATATTAACCCTTTTAAATATTTAATTGCACCAAGGATCTTAGCATCAATAATAATGTTTCCTATATTTACAATATGTGCAGATCTTGTAGGAATATTGGGGGGATATATTACGGCAGCAATGGAATTTAATCACAATTTTGATATATATGTTAAATATACAGTGAAAGCCTTTAAAGCACATGATTTGATTGTTGGCTTGATAAAAGGAACTGTGTTTGGTATTATAATTTCCATTTCAAGCTGTTATTACGGTTATTATTGTCAAGAAGGTGCTCGAGGAGTTGGTGTAGCCACCACATCAACCGTTGTTTCATCATCTGTACTGATCATTTTTACAAATTATATGATTACTTTTTTTTATGCATGATCCTATAATATCAATATCAAATTTAAGTCTCTTTTTTAATGATAAAACAATATTAAATAACCTAAATTTAGATATTCCGAAGGGTGAATCACTAGTTATACTTGGTGGTTCAGGAAGTGGGAAGTCTGTACTGGCAAAAACAATTATTGGCTTATTATCACCAGACTTAGGATCCATTAAAATAAATAGCAAAAATAAATTTGGGGTTTTATTTCAAAATTCTGCCTTATTTGACTATGTTACAGTATGGGAAAATATATCTTTCAATTACAAAAAACGTTTTAATATTAGTAAAAAAGAAGCAAGGCAGTTAGCTATAGAAAAACTGAATGATGTTGGCTTAGAGGAAAACATAGCGGATATGTTTCCAATAGAGTTATCAGGTGGTATGAAGAAAAGAGTAGCGCTTGCAAGAGCTATTGCACATAACCCAGAAATTATTATTTTGGATGAACCAACCTCGGGACTGGATCCAATTATGTCAGACATAGTGAATGAAATAATAATAAAATTATCTAAAGATCTTCATCCTACAATAATTACCATTACACATGACATCTACAGTGCATTCAGAATAGCTGATAAAATAGCGGTATTATATGAAGGAAATATCATCTTTCATGGCACTGTGGAAGAAATACAAAATACTGATAATCAGTATATAAAACAATTTATTCACTATATATGCGTTAAATAATAGACCTCTTTTGAAACCGATTTATGGTGAGAGGAGAAGTGCAAGCGAGCACCGCAGAATACTTGGGTGTATTTGAGGAGCGGAGCTCAGCTTCGACAACAAAATTGCCATCAAAAATTGAGTTTCGAAAGAGGTCTAATAAATATTTATACATTTTACAGTCTTGACAGCATGAATGAGTGCTAGTATAGTAAGCCATCAAACTACGCGTTCAAGTAAAATTCAAGTATTACTTTATTTATGATTTTATAGGAGGGTATATGTCATTTACAGAAGTTAGATTTCCAGAAAATATATCTTATGGTTCCACTGGCGGACCAGAGTTTTCTACCGATATTGTCGTAACTCACAATGGTTGCGAACAGCGTAATATCAATTGGTCCAATGCTCGTACTAGGTATAACATATCTTATGGAGTGAGGTCCAATGAACAATTATTAGAATTGATAACATTTTTCCGCGCGCGAAGAGGTAAAGCTGTGGGATTTCGTTTTAAGGACTGGTCAGATTTTACGGTGACTAATCAAGAAATTGGTGTGGGTGATAGCACACAAACAACTTTTCAACTGATTAAAACTTACGTGAGTGGTAAAGATAAACACGTGCGTATAATTAAAAAGCCCGTATGTGATACAGTTGAGATCTATTTAAATGATCAAGAAAGTAGTGAATATTCAGTAGATTACTCTACTGGCAAGATAACATTCATAAAACCACCGACGAAAGATGCAATTATCACTGCAAGCTTCGAGTTTGATGTACCTGTGCGTTTTGATACAGATTATCTAAGTGCCTCTATTGATAATTATGGGAGTAACAGTTGTAACAATATTCCTCTAGTGGAAGTAAGGTTTTAATCTATTATCAGCATATAATTTATCTTGATTTTTTAATTAATTATATTAAAATATTGTTATAGGTTAATATTTTAACAAAAATGAAGGTTATTTATTATTGTAATAGCGATAAAGAAAAATTAGACCAGAACAAAAAACACATAGTAAACTTTTTTGGACTATTGGCATGTATTAAGGTAAACGCATCCACAGACCCGAAAGGAGAAAGTGTCAATCATTATTTTGATTACCCTGGTTTTGATGCAGTTGTTAATCCAGAACTCTTTGGAGAGGAACTAAACAAGAGAGAAAAAAGAACTGTTGGTGTAGCTGTTGCATGCTTTGCAGTATCATTTTCTCTCTTTGCAATTTTATTATACTTTGCGTGTCAGAACCAGCATTTAATTGCTAGTCTGGTTCCTCTGTCGTTAATATTTTCAGTTTTATCTGCTATCTTTTGCATTATAGCATGTACCTTAATATTTTTTAATTATATCAAGGAAAAATTCGTTACACATATGATAAAAAATCAGCTAGAAAATATGAGTAATGATGAGTTGATAAAGATGTATAAAGATAGACTTTTGAACACAGACTCAAATGATACATCTCATGCATCATTAAAAGACAAAGAAGAGCTCATTCAATATTTTTTAGAAAGAAAAAAAGTCCTATCACTATTTAAATTTCTCACAAGCGGTGAAGAATCGGTCCAAGCTGGCATGGCAATAGTTAATAAATTACTTGTGTCTGGCATACACCCTAACGATATAATTTTAGATACTAACTCTCTCGGAGGAGGAGTTGCAGCAGAAGTTCTGAAAAGATTTGAAGAAAAAGGCATTTATTTAACATTAATCCACAACAACTCTTTCACCTCACTTAAAGATGCAACTAGTAACTTTCCCAACGGTATAGGAGATTTTTTTAAGAGGTGGCTTCCTGCAAAATTCTTGAACTTTTGGTTCAAACATTGCGGATTAGAATTTAATCCTAAAAAAGTTATAGAAAATACACGATGTCCTGTACTAGTTGCCGGAAGAATAGGTGACAAGGTAATTAGCAGAGATGCACAACTAATGTATCAACTTTCTGATAAAGATGGCAAAGATGGAAAAGGGTTAAGATGCAGTGTAACTCTCGAGCACGATCCTCAGAAAGATGAATGCAGCAACATAGAAAATATTCATGTCGACCAGGACAGCCACTTTGTAATAGCTAATGCACAAGACAAAGGTAATATAGGTAAAAATTATACTGTATTCACAGAGGAATTCATCAAAAAAGCACGAGAGTATCTAGTAACCAATGGACTCAATACAAATGCAGCCCTTACTAAATATATAAAAAGTCTAGAAGAGCAAAAGCTATCAAAGAAAGGTCATACAATAGAAATGGTACGGTTAACACAACAGTTCAAACCTTTTGACAAAGACTTTACTACAGTTATGTAAATTATCTGCAAAGTTAATCAACGCTTTTTATAAGAGAAATATATGTAAATTCCGGCGCTTACTGGAATAGTGAGTATATATACTCCACCTAAAATTGGCAGCGTGACCCATGGTTTACTTATAAAAAATATGATAAATATGCCAAAAAATGACACAAACATGTAGGATAAATTCTTAGGTATATAAATATATTTTGCCGAAAAAGTAGGAATATGACTTATTGATAAAAGTGAAACAATCAAAAAATAACAGGCTGTATACCCGACATTAGAAAAGTGCTCTACAAATAACAAATCCTGAGATTTAAAAGTAACCATGATTGGTAGTAAAGAAAGTAAAGCACATAAAGGAGCTGGAACGCCAGAAAAGAAAAATTTGTCCCAGTAATGTTGGGTTAAATGCTGCGAAATGTTAAATCTTGCAAGCCTTATTGACATGCAGATTACATATATCATCACTAACATCCACCCGATTACTTTAATTTCTTTTAGCTTCCAAAAATATAAAAGAAATGCAGGTGCTGCACCAAAATTGAGAAAATCGGCAAAGGAATCTAGTTGAGCGCCAAAATCACTAGTTGATTTAAGAATTCTCGCTATTCTACCATCCATTCCATCTATAATTGCTGCAATAATGATGAAAATTATGGCAAATTCCCATTGTTCACTGAATGTAAACTTCAATGAAGTCAGACCGGAACATAAGCCCAGCAAAGTTATAAAATTTGGAAATAATTTAGTAATAGGCAATAGTTTACTGCTACTGTCATCATAAATCGGGCTCGAAAGAGGTCTATTAGCTTCCTTGCGAAGCTCAGTTTCTTCTGACGGAACTTTTCGTTCCTCTCCTTTGTTCTCATCCATAAACAGAGAAGTCTGTTATTTATTATATAGCATCAAAAGTTGGCGTCTCTTCAGTATTATCATCACTTAAGCGTGCTATCACTGTTTCACCACCTATCATTGTTTGTCCTTTGGATACTTTAACTTTTATTTCAGAAGGAATAAAAATGTTAACTCTACTGCCAAACCTTATGATACCAAATCTTTCACCGGTTTTCACATCTTGAGACGCTTTTAAATTGCAGACAATACGTCTTGCTACAAATCCAGCTATCTGTTCTACAATAATTTCTTTTCCTTCTTGGTACTGAATTACAATAATTTGTTTTTCATTTTCATTGCTTGATCTATTGCTGATTGCAGATACAAATCGACCTTTCTTATAGCTTATATCCTTTACTGAACCAGATATTGGTATGCGATTTACATGTACATTCAAAATACTCAAGTATATACTAACACAAGTAAAATTTTTCTCTTCTGCATTTTCCCCGGGTAAAGTATAGCTAACTTCTTCAATTGATGTGATTACGCCATCAGCAGGGCTTAGTATGAGATCCTTATTACTTGGAACAGCTCTTGTTGGATCGCGGAAAAAATAAATGCACAATAATGTTGGAAATAAACATGTAACACCTAGTCCCCATGATATGGAAAACGCTATACACGATACGACAAAGAAAATGATTATAAATAAATAACCTTCTTTGTTTATGTTGGGCAAATTAAAGCACATAACCTTATTTTAATAATCCATGTTTGTAATTTATCACTTGTAACTTCTAATGAAAAGCTTTTTTTTGAAATTCCTGCAAAAAATTCCTGCAAAATATACTATGTTAGTCATCAATATTATACATACTTTTTTCTCTTTCTATTCTTTCTTGTTCCTCGATGCAATATAGAGCAAGTGGGTTAGCTTCAAGCCTTCCTATACCTATTTCCTCCCCTGTTTCATCACAATAGCCATAAGTACCATCCGTTATTTTTTCTAATGCTTCTTGAATTTTTTCTTTTTTATCTGTCCGACGTTTTGCCAATTTTTCATTGTCACTATCTTCAATCAATGCTTGTTGCTCTAATTCATTAAGCATTAACTGTAGCTTTTCACTAAAGTATTCTAAATGTTTTTTATTCATATACTCTTCATTCTCTGAAGGAACATAATCCTGTATTGACATTACTCCCAATAATTCTCTATTCATAATTACCTCGCTAATAAAATAATAAAATCTTATAAAATAATAAATTTTAAATAATTTATAAACATAAAATTATATCATGATTACAGTAAACACTATAATTTATAATAAATACTTAAAAGTATAGTATGATTGATGCACTCAAAAAAACGGCAGCATGTTTAACCTATACACTATGCCTTTTTATTATAATGCTAAGCCTATCATCATTCACACTTGAAAATCATAATAATAAACAAGAAATTATGCTAGTATTAATGTGGATATGTACTACTTTTGTGTTACAAATTTCTACAAGCAATTTATTTGCATCTGACTACAATGATGGGGTATTGGAGCAATTTTTCATACAGCCACTTTCCTCTGAACTCATAATTATCTATAAGATTTTTGCTCATTGGTTATTATTTGGATTACCAATTTCAGTGATTTCCTTTATATTCAGTTTTATAGTTCTAGATCACAATATTGGATACTCAATAACGATAGGATTATCTTTGCTATTTAATACTTTGATAATAATTAACATATCAGCCACTGGACATGCGTTAATAATTGGTAAAAGTAACTTAGCATCAGCAGTATCACAAATTTTAGTTTTACCAATGATTATGCCTACCTTTATATATTTTAAATTATTAATACAATCTGAAAACTTATTGCATATATTATCGATTACCGCTTTAGTTTTTATTATGCTAATAGCTAATAGCACCATAGCCACACATGCAGCATTGAAGTTTGCTGTACAACATGATTAGACATAAAACTTAGAAAGAACAATTGTTTGCTAGTAAACAAAACTGTTCTATAGTTAAATTCTCTGGACGTTCACTTCCGTTTAAATTAGCGTTTTCCAGGACGATTGCCACATTATCCACCACGTTTTTTAAGCTGCTTCTTAGCATCTTTCTTCTTTGTGCAAAAACAGAGTGCGCTAATTTTGTCAAAACTTTCAGATCTACTGCAAACCTTTGAGTAGGCAGAGGATTTATCGTAATTACAGAGGAGTGAACCTTTGGTTTGGGAAAAAATTCCTGAGGATCAAGATTAAATTCTACTTTTACGTCACACAGTAGCTGACTTATTATCGACAAATAACCGTAATCTTTAGAATTGGGTTGTGCTGCAATACGTTCGGCAACCTCTTTTTGAAATATTAATGTTAAATTTGTAAAAAAACTTATGTTGCTTAACCACTTCAAGAGTAATGCCACCGAAATATTATAAGGCAAGTTAGCAATCAATTTTACTGGATGTTCTATTAATTCTCCTTCTGTAATATGCAGTGCATCTGCTGCTATAATCCTATACTTATCATGATATTGGCTAAGCAATTGATTGTGCTGCTTCACTAAACTGCTATCTTTCTCCACAGCTAGCAAAGAATTTGGATTACGCTTTAATATTTCTTTGGTTAATGAACCATATCCAGGACCAATTTCTATAACATTAAAGCCTGCCAAGTCACCTGCTAAATTAACTACTCTTTCTGCCGTTGTATTTGAGAGAATAAAATTTTGCCCTAAACTTTTTCTCGCATTGAAGAAAATTTGTTTCATAATCATGAAGTATTTAAAAATTAGTTGACTACAGTTTAGCAACAATTATATATTATTAATACATTTAACGCCGGCTTAGCTCAATTGGTAGAGCAACTGACTTGTAATCAGTAGGTTGTCAGTTCAAGTCCGACAGTCGGCACCATGTTATACTCATTTATTTTCTCTATAGCCTCTTTTCTATTCAAATTAAAGAATATATTAATTTATTAATCTAATGTTATTGACTTTGGCATATTAATTATGCCATAATAGTATTTTATTGAAGAAATTATAGCTATGTTAAGAAGATTACTTAATTATTTTTATCCATCCACACAGAAATTGCCAGCACAGGTTGCTAGCACATTTATTCATGGAGATAACGTCATTTACGGATTGAGCTATGAAAATAATGGCAATGGAAGCAACAAAGTAAAACTGCTAATCAAACCACTATATCCAGCAGAAACATACGAATATGATATGGGTTTCAGTATTTCAGATGAATTTAAGGATCAGGTGTCCCTTACATTGCTAAAACACTCACCTGAAACGGATAAAATTACAATTGTCTTGCCTGAAGAAGCAACTAATAAACAAGGAAAAAAATACATTAAAGGTTTATCGGTTAACACTTATGAAATTAATCTATCAAGCATTAGTCCTGTAGTTACGCCATTAGGCACAACAAAATTACAGAAAAATATTAATAGCGAAAACCTTGCAAATGAAGGTAATAGTTACTTTCAACCAAAGGTAACACTAGTTGAAGGTGATGCTAAGGGAGGCATAGTTGTTACTGCCAATAATCTAAAAGAGCAAGCTGCAGTTGCTTGGTACTTAAAACCAAATAAAAAGGGAGAATTTGAGGCATTAGTTGGGACAAGAGGCACCATAGAAAGAAATTTATTTAAGTTGAATTACCCAAATAGTGAATTTGCATTAAATGGCAACACATTACTTCACTCACAAACAAGCAAGCAAATTGT
Source organism: Wolbachia endosymbiont of Pentalonia nigronervosa (assembly GCF_014534705.1). Lineage (GTDB taxonomy): Bacteria > Pseudomonadota > Alphaproteobacteria > Rickettsiales > Anaplasmataceae > Wolbachia. The sequence goes on from NZ_JACVWV010000029.1 coordinate 13,396, forward strand.
TGACAATCACAAAGTAGAAACAACAAATATTTTTACATTTGATATAGCAGAAGCAGTAAAGAAGATTAAGGGCGGCAAGGGAATTGAGAGAAATAAATATTTGCTTACCCATGATTTTAAAACACAACTTGTTTCGAGTAAGAACAAGACAAGCTTTTTGCGATATATGGCACAAAGCAAAAGATTTGCTTTTCTTGAGTCAAACACATTACATATACGTTCTCTTAATCATATAGGCGAAGAACCTCCCTTTTATGAATTTCAAGGTCCTATAGAGCAGCTATACATTGAAGAAAATGAGCGTGGTGATATCACTGCTACTGCAGTAAGTGAAGGAAATATTATAGTTGTTCGTATAGATCACGCTACAAAAAAACCTACACACAAAATAACACCAATAAATACAATTAAAAACCTAAATGATTTTCTCAACATCATCCACGATCAACTGTCAAAAGATGTTGCTTATAGCACGACTGTAGCTACTATAGCACCAACCTCAGATATAACAACTGCAGCTAAAGAACTACCTACAACTCCAATCACAGTTGCAACGAGTAAAAGAACTGTAGCTACAACTATTA
>NZ_JACVWV010000030.1 GCF_014534705.1 Wolbachia endosymbiont of Pentalonia nigronervosa
TCCCGAAGCTGAAGGATTTCAGGTTATTCCAAAACGTTGGATAGTTGAAAGAACCTTTGCTTGGCTCTCCAATTTTAGGCGCATGAGCAAAGATTACGAACATTCTCCTCTTACCTCAAAAACCAATATTTTCTTTAATATGATTACCGTTATGCTTAATAAATTAGCTACTTAAATGATTTCAAGACATCTTCTTAGATCTTCACTTTTTTCCAATTTCTTTTCTAATTCACGATTTTTTTCACGTGAAGCTTTCAAGTGAACTGACTCTAACTTACTTATCATCCTACTTTGCACCGTTATAAGGCGCCGGTGTAAGTGATAAACAGCGCTACTGTTTGTCATATCCTTTTCTTCCTCTGAATCACGTACAGCTGCTTTTAACTTTTCACTTAAGCAGTTGACCTCAGATTCAGCAGCACCAATGCCTTTCTCGGTTGCAACTTCACTTATCTCTTGAGCAAGATCTTCAAGTTCTTTATAGAATTTAAAGAATCTTTCTATGTCCTGCTTTACCTTATCTTTATCTTTATCTAATACTCTAGACCAGTTAACGTTCTTAACAGGCATTGCCCAAAATTCAATCCACCCCACTTTATCCTTTTCAGGTACTTTGGAATCCAACCACCAGACTAATGCATCATCTTCCTCAAACTTATTCATTAGTTTGGTTACTTCAGCTATCTTATTTTCATAAGCTGAAGTAAGACCATTAATCAATTCTTCAGGTGTTTCTTTTTTTCTACCAGACTTTTAATAAAGTCTCCGAAATCTAACAGATCTTCATACATACTAACCTCCTCATAATAAATATATTTTTAAGATATAACAGGTATATATTAAAATGCAATACCTAATTTATTCCCCTATAAGTATGTTGTGTGCTTCTATCGCTGTTTATGAAGTGCTTTCTGAAGATTTTGCGTCATAGTAGCATTTTTGGATAATTGATACTATACTCACTACTGATGCAGCAATATTGCTAGATATCACAAAAAGTGAACCCTGACAGAGACCATAGCCAAGCCAAGATAATGAACAAAGAAGACAGTTCACTAACATTAGCATTGATATATCACGAGTAAGTTTAGTGACATGTGCTTTATATACTTGAGGTAATAACCCAACTATAGTTGTAACCAATGCAATAAAGCCAAAGAATTCTTCTATGTACATACATCCCCCATACTTGTTCTTAATTCTAAATTTTATGTCTTCAGTGTTTTAATTGTATACAGTTATTTAATTTATTAATCAAGAAGTCTCATAGACTTGAAAAAATCTAGTTTACTTCAAGTGCATTATTTGCTAGCCTTTGAGATACAATATCGGCTATAGAGCAATATGTTAAAAATTCTTTCTAAAATTTTATTGATATTAATGCTTTTGATTTGCAGCTTTTTTATCATGTATGATGCTGAAGCTAGAGCGAATTTAAGTAGAAAGTATATACCTCCTGGTAATCCTGGTGGTGCAAATTTTAATGCAGATGAGGAATTCGCTGAGTCATATCAATTATATAAAAAGCGTAGAGAATTGCTAAAAAAAAAGAAGTTACAAGGTAAGGCTAATAAAAAATTCACTAAGGAAAGTTTAGCTCAAACACTAAAAGAAAAAAATATTGTTAACTCTTATGATGAATATCAAGAGGCTTGTATAGTAGACGATGAAGTGGACGCCATGATAGATCAACATGGTATTAATCTTGCACGCTTAAAAGGTGCTGTGTTTATAGATCGTGAAGAAGTTCTGCAGTATAGCGATGGGCAAAAAAGGTTTTCTGTGGGAGAAGAAACAAAGACTCCTGTGATGCAAGAAAAAAAGATTTCTCCTATTAATGTGACTATACAGGATACCTCATTTGAAAAGATGATATGTGCTCATGATTCTATTTCTGATTCAGAAACGAGCAATTGTAACGATAGTGTAAGTGATGCAACTTTGTTTGACAGTGTTATTGATTCAACAGAATAGCCTGGCATTCTAAATCATATGCTAGACATGGATGATACTCTTTATAGACGCAGGCATAAAACTCACGTTGTACAAGTTGGCAGGGTAAAGATAGGTGGTGAGAATCCTATAGTAGTACAATCTATGGCACTTGGTGTTCCTATAGACTCCTGTAATATACAAAACAGTGCCAAACAGTATGCAAAAGAAATAGTAGAGCTAGCACGTGCAGGTTCGGAATTAGTAAGAATTGCCTTAAATTCAGAGGAAGTAGCGAAATCGATACCTTATATAATTGAGGAGATAAATAAAGAAGGATTTGATAGTAAGATATTGGTAGGATGCGGGCAATATGAGCTGGATAGGTTGGTTCAGAATTATCCGGATAATATTAAAATGTTGGGTAAAATCAGAATCAACCCGGGTAATATAGGGTTTGGTAACAAACGTGATGAGAAATTTGAAAGGGTAATAAAGTATGCAATAGAGCATAATATGCCTATCAGAATTGGAGTAAACTGGGGCAGTCTTGATAAACGTATATTACAGAAATTGATGGATGAGAGCTCCAGCACTTCTGATATTATACTACGAAAAGCGCTTGTTATGTCTGTTTTGGGTAGTGCAAAAAAAGCCGAAGAGATTGGTCTTAATTCAGATAAAATAATTATTTCATGTAAGGTTAGTAAGGTACAGGATTTAATTTCAATATATACAGCACTTACACAATCTTCCAATTATGCTTTACATTTAGGCTTAACTGAAGCTGGTATGGGCAATAAAGGAGTAATCAATACTACAGCAGGTTTAACTTATTTATTGCAAAATGGCATTGGGGATACCATAAGAGCTTCTTTAACTCAACGCCCTGGAGAATCACGCACCGATGAAGTGGCAGTATGTCAGGAAATATTGCAATCTATAGGTTTGCGTTACTTTAATCCGCAAGTTAATTCATGTCCTGGCTGTGGGCGTACCAGTAGTGATCGCTTTCGTGTGTTGACTCAGGAAGTTAATGATTACATAAAAACTCGTATGCCTGTGTGGAAAGAAAAAAATCCAGGAGTGGAGCATATGAGTGTTGCAGTAATGGGATGTATAGTAAATGGTCCTGGAGAAAGTAAACATGCGAATTTAGGAATTAGTCTTCCAGGATATGGAGAAAAGCCAATTTCTGCTGTTTATAAGGATGGTGAGTATTTCTGCACTTTACAGGGTGATAATATTTTTGAAGAATTTAGAAAAATTATTGATAGCTACGTAGTAGAGCATTTTAGAATTTAGATCTTTATCAAAGCTTGCTGATGCTCAAAATAGTTAAAATAAAGATCTTTTTACTTAAAAGTATATTTCATCTAAAATAGATTTTTATCTACTTTAATATTATCGTGAATAAATTATTACAGAAATTTTATACAGTCCTTAATTGCCTTTACCATGCTCTAATTGATACCATCTATAATGATGGAATAGAGCATGCTGGATATTTGTCGTTTTTACTTTTATTATCAATATTTCCTTTTCTTATTGTTTTAATGGCTTTAGCATCAACGTTTGCAAATTTATTAGATCAATATAATATTGGTTGGTTACTCATAATTGACAATATGCCTCAGGATATTTTATCATCCTTAATGCCACGTATTAAAGAGATAATATCAGGTCCACCACAGAGTTTATTGACTTTGGCTATTGTAGGCGCAGTTTGGACTGCTTCGTCTACTATTGAGGGACTAAGAACTATATTAAATAAAGCTTATAAAGTACCAGTTTCATCGCCGTATATACTTAGAAGAGTATTAAGCATACTACAATTTTTAGTTATTACGCTCCTTATAACTTTAACGATAGTGTGTTCCACACTAATACCAATGCTTATTGATTTTTCTAATTATAGATTAACCTATGGCAAATATCTGTTTGTTGAGTTTGTGCTTTTTGCAGTGGTTTCTTGGCTATATTTTATGTTGCCAAATATAAAGCAAAATTTAGCAGATGTGTTTCCAGGTTCGTGCGTTGCTGTTATTCTATGGACAGTGTCTGCTGCAGTTTTTAAAAAATACTTAAAAACATCCTTTAATCAATTAAACTTGATATATGGAAGTTTAGGTGGTGTGGTGGTGTCATTATTATTTTTCTATATGCTTAGTTTAATTTTTATATATGGAGCAAAATTCAATTTTCAATTAAAAAATCATGAAAATTTTATTAGGTAACAAAAAATGGAGGAAATACTATGAGTAATAGTAAACTTTTAGAAGGTAAAGTAGCCCTGATAACCGGAGCCTCCGGTACAATAGGTTCCGCTGTTGCTAAGAGATTTATTAAGGAAGGTGCACGTGTAATTTTGGTTTCAAGGTCTATTGATAATCTCAACACACTATATGATGAAATTAAGGAATTTGAAGAACTTCAAGAAAATTCCATAACATTAATACAACTTGACCTTTTGGACTTTGAGAATGTTGAACTACTTGCAAACAATATAACAAATCTCAAGTTATCAGAATCTGGAGCACTAGATGTACTGGTTGTTTGTTCTGGAATTTTAGGTGAGCTACATCCCATTCAGGATTACAGCCTGCAAATGTTCCAAAACATAGTAGATACAAATTTTATTGCCAATTGGCATTTATTGAAAAATTTGGATCCTATATTAAAAAAATCTAACTCTGGAAGAATAATTTTTGTTACTTCAGAGGTGACGCTATCCCCTGCATCTCATCCATATTGGGGGGCATATGCTGCAAGTAAAGCTGCATTAGAAATAATGGTAAAAATATATGCATCAGAAACGAAACATACAAAATTGTGTATAAATGCTGTATATCCAGAAGGCCCAGTTGATAGTGAAGTATATAGACAAGCGTTTCCTGGGAAAGATACTGCTGGATTAATATCAGCAGATCAATTGACCGGCAAATTTGTGGAATTAGCTTCTGAAAATTGTAATGTATCAGGAGAGACTCTCCCATTAACCTAGTTAGTTTAGGTATAATTTTTGTTGTTTTTAATTGAAAAGCAGTGTATAATGTAATAGGTAATTATTTATAGGTAGGTCTAATATGAGTAACGAAGACGAGTTTATGAAGCAGTATATGGAAACTTGTAAAGAGCAAATAGAAAAGTTAGCTAAAGACCCAGAATTGCTCAATCAAACTTTAAAGCCATTTATGCAAATGTCACAACAACTTATGGCTGGTGGTTTGCTGGATGGAGCTGTACCTAATGCTATGATACCAGATTCAGGTAGTATGGATATTAATAAAATGATTGCTCAAATTGAAGGGATGATTAGTTACATCAAAAGCTCTCATAAAGAAATAATTAAGTCATATAGTTTACAAGATGATATGATTCAAAATCTTGATGAATCTAGCAAAAAATTAAGGTCGTTAATTAAAAAGTTAATAGAAAAGATCTCAGAGAAATAAACATCAGGGCTTCTAGTACTGTAATAGTACAGAGCCCCAAGTTAGCCCTGCACCAATTGCTATAAGCATTACGGTATCTCCGTGTTTTATTTTTGATTCCTGTACTACACAATCTAAAGCTAATGGAATTGATGCAGCTGAGGTATTTGCATATTTTTCAACCATATTGATAACTTTTTCAATGGGAAAACTTAATTTTTTTGTTACTGACTCAATAATACGAATATTTGCTTGATGAGGGATAAGCCAATCCACATCACTGATTTTAAGATGATTGTGCTTTAGTGTTTCTTCTATTACACTTGCTAATTTATCTACTGCATGTTTAAACACCTCTCTTCCGTTCATGCATATTTTTCCTGAATCAACAGTAGAAGATACACCACCACTTGTATGTAGTATGTCTGTATTACCATCAGAGTGCAGGTTAGTTGATACTATACCTCTTGTAAAATTTTCTGGTACCTCAGTTTTAGTGTTATATGCTGCAGATCTCATTATCACTGCACCAGCACCATCTCCAAATAATACACAAGTTGCTCTATCTTCCCAGTTAACAATTCTGGACATTGTTTCAGCACCTATAACTAATGCATGTTTGATCTTTTCATTAGACTTTATTAATGAATCAGCAACTGTCATTGCATATACGAATCCAGAACATGCGGCTTGAACATCAAAAGCAAATGCATTTTTACATACCAACTTGTTTTGTACAATTGTTGCACAACTAGGAAAAGTTTTATCTGGAGTTGTCGTTGCAACTATAATTAAATCAATATCGTCCACTGAAATATTAGCATTTGTGATAGCATTCTCTGCTGCTTTGACAGCTAGATCTGATGTTAATTCTCCTTCACTAGCTATATGTCGCTGAGCAATACCAGTTCTTTGTCTGATCCATTCATCATTTGTGTCGACCATTAATGAAATTTCGTTGTTGGTTAGCACTTTTTCTGGCAAATAAGAACCAGTACTTAATATAAAGCTTTTATTCAATGCTATTTACTCCGTTAATTATTTTTTGGTTAAGATTTTCTCTTATAGAGTGTACTGCAAATTTAATAGCGTGAGCAAATGAAACAGCGTCGGAATTTCCATGACTTTTAATAACAATGCCATTTAGACCTAAAAACATAGCTCCGCTCCTAACTTTAGGATTGAAGCGCATTAATACTTTATTCAGTTTGGGTTTTAACAATACACCAAGCACTTTTCCAGTACATGAATTAAATAATCCCTGTTTTATCAGATGGATAAAAGTACTTGCAGTAGCTTCAGCTGTCTTTAACATCACATTGCCAACAAAACCGTCAGCAACAATTACGTCTACATTGCCTTCTAAAAATTCACTTGCCTCTATATAACCTGTGAAATTAATCCCCGGAATATTTTGCAGTAACTCAAAAGCCCCTCGTATTGCATCAGTACCCTTCACTTCTTCTGTACCTATATTAAGTAAAGCTACTTTAGGGCTGTCAACTTTTAACGCAATCTTTGCAAATATGCTGCCCATTAATGCAAATTGAAATAATGAGTCAGCATTACAATCAACATTTGCCCCAAGGTCAAGCAATGCAAAACTTTTTGATTTTGTGGGACATATGGAGACAATAGCGGGACGATATATGTTTGGCAATGTACCTAACACAAACCTGGAAATTGCCATCAATGCTCCAGTATTTCCTGAAGAGACTACACCGGAAGCTTTACCATGTTTTACTGCTTCAATAGCAGCTTTCATACTTGAATCTTTGCGGCGTCGCAATGCAAAAGATGGCTTATCATTTGCTAAAACGTTATCAGAACAGTGAGTAAACTCAGAATTATCGTTCACCTTTTTATACTTTGATAGCAAAGGTAAAACTTTTTGCTGATCACCATAAATATAAAAAAAAACCTTAGTATTATGGTCAAGAAGATTATTTAAAAAAAAGTTAGCGCCACGTATCATAGAAAGAGGGGCAAAATCCCCACCCATAGCATCAAGCGCTACAACTATCTCACTGTTGACAGTAGACAACATAGCATATCACTATTCTGCAGCTTGTTGTTTGACGAAAACTTTTTTGCCCTTGTAGTGACCATCAATTGCTATATTATGAGGCAACATAAATTCTCCAGTCTTTGAGTCTACTACAATATTTTTAGGCTTAATAGCATGATGAGAACGATGCATATCACGCCGAGATTTAGATTTTTTTCTCTTTGGAACTGCCACAATTTCCTCCATCTTTATAAATTTAAACTTATTAATAACATGTTTTTTTTGCAAAGTAAATAGTATGCTATCATTATAAATGTAGGTTTTCTATAAAATGGATAACAAAGTTATCATCAGAGAAATGGTCAGTTAGCTATAGCTATGCTCTTTAATAACCTGCTTTTCCCTTGCAATAGCAAGGCTTTCCTCCGGTACATCATCGACTATCACACTACCTGCCGCAACCATGGAATTATTATGAATATTAAGCGGTGCAATCAATGAACTGTTAGCCCCAATAAAGCAGTTGTTTCCTATATTTGTCTCATGTTTCTTTTTTCCATCATAGTTGCAAACAACTGTACCAGCTCCTATGTTGCTTTCCTTTCCCACTTGGGTATTTCCTATGTAACTTAAGTGTTTTATTTTAGTATTTGCACCAATTGTGCTTGCCTTCACTTCCACAAAATTACCTATTATTGAATTATTACCTATTATTGTATCTTTGCTGACTCTGGCAAATGGACCAATAGTGGCACCACTTTTAATTAAGCAGTTTTCTAAATGTGAGAATGATAATATTTTTGCATCGGATTCAACTTCAACACCAGGAGCAAAGACAACGTACGGATCCACACTTGCATCTTGAGCAATTTGTGTATCGAGAGAAAAGAAAATAGTGTCTGGAGCCATTAATGTTACTCCAGAATCAACAAAAAATTTTCTTCTACTTTCCTGAAAATAAAATTCAGCTTTTGCCAGATCATGCCTACTATTCACACCCATTGCCTCCTCTTCATCGATAGTAACGTAATTGACATTCAATCCGCTTTTCACTGCAATTGAAACTATATCAGTTAAATAATACTCTTGAGTGAATTTATTACATTCTATTTCTTTAATCAGTTTACGTAGATTCTTTGCAGAAGTGACCATTGTTCCGGCATTAGCAAGAAATTCCACATTCTTTCTTTCGTCGTCTTTTGCTTCTACAATGTCTTTTAAAGCACCATCTTCAACAACTAGCCTACCATATTCTTTGTTACTGGTTTTAAAACCAAGGCAAACTAGAGCATTATTTTTTAAGCGATCGACCATTTTAATTATTGTACTGCTTTCTATAAGAGGAGTATCCGCATATTGCACAACAACTATGCTTGAATCCGGCAATTCTTTCAGGCTTTTCATTGCAGTTTTTACTGCATCACCAGTGCCGAGCACTGACTCTTGCGTAACGAGTTGTATACCTTTAAAATTCCCTAATTTCTCACTTAAAGATTGGTCAACTACAATTGCTATATTTTCAGGATTTAATTGCTTTGAGCTGTTGATTGCGTGTTCCAGCATGGAAAAATTGCCTATTTTATGCAATACCTTAGGCAATTTTGAATTCATACGCTTGCCGTTGCCAGCAGCAAGGATAATAACGATGCAAGCTTTGTTCATTTTTATGATGAAAAATGAAAACCGTAATGATCAAGCCAATTAATTTTGTTATCATAAAAGCTGCGTAGGTCATCGATCTGATATTTTAACATTGCTAACCTTTCTATACCAATGCCAAACGCAAAACCTTTATACTTTGTATGATCTACTCCCACATTTTGAAAAACATTAGGATGCACCATCCCACATCCAAGCACCTCTATCCACTTACTACCTTTATAGCTTATATCTACCTCTGCAGAAGGTTCAGTAAAAGGAAAAAAACTATTACGAAAACGTATTTTTAGTTCTTTCTCACCAAAAAATTTATTAAGGAAGTGATGAATAGTGAATTTCAATTGACCCATATTAACGTTCTCATTTACATATAGTCCCTCTATCTGATGAAACATAGGGGTATGAGTTGCATCAAAATCGTTTCTATACACTCTGCCTGGTGCCACTATTTTGATAGGAAAACTCTTTGTTTTTTCCATAACTCTGATTTGTACTGATGAAGTATGAGTACGCAGTAGCATTCTCTGATTATTGATTTTATTTTTTAGATAAAAAGTATCTTGTTCTTCTCGAGCAGGATGATGGCTTGGGGTATTTAATGCATCAAAAACATGAAATTCATCTTCAATGTCCGGTCCGTCCACTGCTGCAAAACCCATGTGTGCAAAGATAAGTTTAACTTCCCTTATAACCTGACTTAATGGGTGAATTTTTCCGACTTTTTCTGGTCTAGGAGGCAAGGTGACGTCCACTGCTTCATTTTGCAATTTTGCATTAATTTCTTCTGCTTTGAGTACGTTTTCTCTATGCCTGATAAGATCGCTCAAGCTATCATGTAAATCATTAATAACTGCACCTAAACTGCGCTTATTTTCTGCATCTTCTACCTTTTTTAAATTATCAAAATAAGATCTAATTACACCTTTTTTCCCTAAATATAATAACCTCAATTTTTCTAGATTTTGCAAGGAAGCAACACTTTCAATTTCAGCAATTGCCTTGTTCTTAATTGAAGATATCTCATCCTTTAGCTGTGTGCTCATTTTAAAAATATCAACTTAAACTGTAATTATAGTGAAATATTCAATAACATCAATGAACCTCTTATCTCAGAACAAAATTAATAGAAGATTAATTTTTTTATATTATCATTGACTGTACATTTAACAGGCTAGCTTATGTTCACTAGTGTTTTTCAGGAAAAATGGAAAGATTTACCAAAAGTTCTGCAGAAGCGTTATTCTAATCGTGCTTACAGTGATGATATAGTGACGGTTGATGGTAAGCTTGATGTGCATTGCTCTTGGCTTATATATCTTCTTAAGCCATTTTTGAAAATATTTAATGTATTAGTACCATATCAGGGTAAAAATATACCTGTAAGCGTAAGTTTTGTGAGTAAGTCAGATTCTGAAACACTATACTTTAATCGCACCTTTTCTTTTCCTGACAAAAAACCGTATCGTTTTTATTCTCGTATGGTACGTCTGACAGGAGATGACGTAATAGAATTCATGCGTTTCAATATAGGATGGCGCATGAGTTGTTTCTATGATGGAAAGAAAGTAGTACTGCAGCATAGAGGGTATGTATGGCAATTTTTTGGGCTCTTAATCCCTCTACCAATCAATCTATTGATGGGAAAGGGTTATGCAGAAGAAGAGGCAATATCAGACAATGAATTTAGAATGTACTTTGAAATAAGACATAGATTATTTGGCAAAGTATACGGTTATGGCGGAAATTTCACTATTAGGGGGCAAGAGAGCTGATGGATAAAAAAGTACTGATACTAGGAAGTTGTGGAATGTTTGGCCAAAGGATATGCTTTGCTCTTGCTAAGGCAGGCATTAACATTATCATAGCAGGGCGTAGCAAGGAGAAGGTGGATGAGTTTAAAACTGACATAATTTCAAAATACCCAAACGCTAAGGTGAAAACTGCTGCATTTGACGCCTACCAAAACTTTAATACTGAACTATTAAAATTAAAACCTGCGGTAGTAATCAATACTTGTGGTCCGTTTCAAAATGCTAGCTATTCAATTGCTGAAATTTGTATACAAAAAAGAATACACTATCTAGATCTAGCTGATGATAGAGATTTTGTCAGTGGTATTCATGTTTTAGATGAACACGCCAAGAAGAATAGTGTATTAGTAGTCAGTGGAGCTAGTACTGTTCCTGGATTATCATCTGCAGTATTAGAGAAATACAAGGATAAATTTTCCCAAATAGAATCGTTAATATTTGGTATTAGCCCAGGAGGCAAAACACAGCGTGGTCTTGCTACAACACAGTCTGTACTCTCTTATTTAGGCAAGCCGCTGAAACCATATCCTAGTTACATAAAAAAATGTTATGGTTGGCAGAATGTTTATTGTCAGAATTATCCAGAAATTGGTAAACGTTGGATGGCTAATTGTGATATACCTGATCTTGAGTTATTTCCTGAACGCTATGGTATGAAGCATATTCAGTTTTCTGCTGGTATGGAAAGCAGCATACTACATTTTAGTATATGGATAATGTCCTGGCTGGTGAGATTAGGGCTGCCAATTCAGCTAAAGAAATACGCAAAGTTTTTTCTGTATATCAGTCACTGGTTTGATTGGATGAGTACACAAAATGGCGGAATGCATATGCTCATCAAAGGCAAAGATAATAAAAATAATGTAAAGGAAATACAGTGGTTTATTATTGCAAAAGAAGGTGATGGGCCGCAAATTCCATGCGTGCCAGCTGTGATACTTGCTAAAAAGCTGCTAGCTGGAGATATTAAAGAATATGGTGCTATGGCTTGTATGGGACTAATCACATTGGAGGAATATATGCAAGAGTTAGATGGATTTGCAATAGAACAACATTGTACAGAAAAAATTTAATTTAATTTTATAGTTATATGCTCAAACATAATAAAGATTGTCTCATCTGTAAAAATATGCAATAATTAAGTTATTAATATATTTAGTTAAGACAATAAAATGTTAGGATTATATTCTGCAACAACTCTATCAGGGCTACTGACAATGATCAATAAAGATAGCAGTCTCTGTAAAAAAGATATATGTAAAGAGATTAAGAAATATCTACTTCGATACAAGAATGAAGCCTCATATCTACTAGATAAGAATACATATCAGGATATAAAGAATATATATTATGAGTGGGAAGCGGACAATTTTGATATAAATCATCTGTTTTTACATGCAGATAAATCAAGTTTATTGCACATAGCAGCTAAATGGGGACATGAGAAAGTAGCGAATTGTCTCGTAAAAGAAGGAGCGGATGTTAATTTGCAAAATGAACGTGGTATGTCTCCTTTACATTTAGCAGCTGAATATAAGCATGTAAACGTAGCAAAACTCTTGCTTGAAAATGATGAAAAGAAGGCAAATGTTAATGTGCAATGCAAATGTTGGCGTGAGACACCTTTGCACTTAGCAGTGCGTGCAAGGGACTTAAAGATGATGAATTTGCTGCTTAATAATGGCGCAAAGATTGATTCGCAAAATCAAGGTGGAGCAACACCACTGCATATAGCGTTCAGAAACAATTTCCTGAAAGGAATGAAACTTCTCATCGAGAAAGGTGCAGATCAATCATTTATTCATAAGTCCGAAGCAGAAGATGTAGGTATTTCTATAGGGACAGGCATGGGTTGCGTGGCTGCTGCTTCTGGCGGCCTTTTGTTGTGGCAATCTGGTGTTATTACAGTACCATTAGTGTTTGCAGTAATTGGATCAACTATAGCGTTTGCATTAATAACTGGTTGTATAGCTTATGGCATTACATATGCGACATCTAAGTACACACTTAGTAGTAAATTGAAAGAAGTGGATTTAACAGACTTCATACAAGGACAACAGATTACACTATAAAAAAAATACACGGTAATTTGGGCGTGTAAAGAAGGGTTAATCAAAATATGCAGGGTACAAGATAAATCTTTTTTATTATAAAAATAATGAACGCATTTTGAAAGAAGGTACTACTTTTTTTGATTATACTATTGTGATAACGTATTAATGTTGTATATTCCATTGTTATACCAATTCTCATTATTAGGGGGACAAATATGATACATAGCAGAGTTGTTTAATTGTGGAGTGAGCAAGAGAGGTAACAAATTTACACAAAGTGCACTCAAGCATTGAGATTTTTTTTTAAACTCCTCTTGTTTGCTTTTATCTTGGCCATGATGTTGGTGTAATATATGAGAATTTCATCCTTTGCATATCATGGTGTACTGTGGATTTACTAACATTTAGGCCAAACTTTTCTTGGATTTTTATTCTCATTTCTTTAATGGTAATATTTGGATTTTCTTGTATCCATACCTCCACGTTGACTTTGATTCAATCTAGTTTTTCTACGACGTTGAGGGGGAGCAAACAATTTTTCTTCTCTATCAAATTTCAGGTGCTTTATCCACTCAGTCAGTGCAGTTCTTGAAATTTTACACACTCTTGCTACAGCAGTTATACTGCTCTCTTTAGCTGCTATTACTGCATGTAATTTTCTTGAAACATATGCATTATTTCTTACTTTCTTCAGCATCTCTTTTGCTGATTTTACCACTTTTTCATCCAATAATTTTGATCTTAATGCCATTTATACCTCGCTATTACACTTAGGTAGTGTCGACATTTATTTTAACCAAAGATATATAGAAGCAATATGGACAAAAGATAAGAAAGAAATAGCTAATTTATCATAACGAGTAGCAACCCTACGAAAATTCTTGAGTTTATTGAACATTCTTTCGATGAGATTTCTCTCTTTATAAAGCTCTTTATCGTATTCTCTTGGTGTTTTTCTATTGGAAC
>NZ_JACVWV010000031.1 GCF_014534705.1 Wolbachia endosymbiont of Pentalonia nigronervosa
TTATATATCTTATTGCATTAATAATCGCTCTAATATCGTGTTTTCTTGGCCTTCCTATTGCCCCTTGTGCAACGTATGGCTCTAGTATTTCCCATTCTTTGTCACTTATGTCACTTGGATACATTTTTTTACCTCTTAATTCTACATTTGCTTTAGTATATTTATCTTTTCATTTCTTTTCAAGACATCTTCTAATAGCAGCAGGTGCAAATGTTAATGCTAAAGGTAGTAGTGGCGAAGATACACCTTTACACCATGCTGCTGCGTTTGGTCGGTTAGATATAGTAAAGGCTCTATTAGCAATAGAAGGTATAGAGGTTAATGCGGTGGATAATGCTCAAGCAACTCCGTTGCATTATGCTGCTATGTGGGGTCATATAAAGATAGTAGAGGCTCTATTAGCAGTAAAAGGTATAAAGGTTAATGCTAAAGATGATAAAGGAAAAACTCCTTTACACTACGCTGCTATGAGGGGTTATATAAAGATAGTAGAGGCTCTATTAGCAGTAGAAGGTATAGAGGTTAATGCTAAAGATCATGAAGGAAAAACTCCTTTACACTACGCTGCTATGAGGGATCATCTAAAGATAGTAGATGCTCTATTAGAAAAAAAGGATATAGAAGTTAATGCGGTGGATGATGAAGGAAACACTCCTTTATATTATGCTGGTAGGCATAGTGGTTCAAATACAGATATAATACGTGCTTTAGTAAACAAAGGTGCGAAGATTCATATAGTGGAAAAACCTTTACATCAAGACCTAGCTAAAAAACAACGCTTTAAACAAATTGGAGCAGGTGCCGTTGCTTTTTGTGCAACCGCAGCATTTGAATCTTGGGTACTAGCATTGATGATTGCAAAAGGAGACTTTCCTGTTGAGCCACTTGCTATTACACTAGCAGTTCTTACTATTGCAGCAGTTTCACTAATAACTGGTACAATTGCATATAAAGCATTTGAACCTCGTGCTCAAGTGAACGCAGCAGATATAACTAACTCAAGTGAGGATCACATAGCTTTATAAAATCATTTAAGGTCTGCTGCAAAAAGGCAGTAGTCTTTTTATTATGATGAGAAAAAAGTGCAAGCGAGCACCGTCTACTTGTATCTTAACGCTTAATTTTAGGGTTATAGCTTAGCTTTAAGTACCTATTGCTCATGGTAAATACTTCTTGATCTTTGGATATTAATTTTAATATAGCTAGTGTATTAATACATAATAAAGCTGCAATTGAGATATCAGCAGCATCCCATAACAACCGAACTGTACCTATAGAACCAAATGTAATGATCAGAGTAAAAACTACAAGCCAAATTTTGATGTATATATCATTTGTAGATACGTAACGTATTGTTTGTTCTGCACAGAAAAACCAAGTCAAAACAGTAGTAAAAGCAAAACAAAACATTATAGCCATAATTATATAGCTAATATAAGATGAGTTAAGTGCCGTTTTAAAAGCAAATATACACATATTAGTGCTTTCTAAGTCGGTCGTCCAAGAATCTGTAACAAGTAGTACCATTGTTGTAACAAAGGCGATTAGTGCAACTATAATAGGAGATATTATGGTAATTAAGCTCTGTTCAATAATAAATCTAGTATTATTTTTCTTAGGTACAATCGCAGAATGTACAATTCCTTCAAGACCAAGCCCTATGTCTGTTGCGAAAATACCTCGCAAAGTTCCTACTTGAATAATAGTAAACACCTCCAATATTAAACCTAAAGATAAACCTGACTTAAAGCTATTGGTTGTGAGAAAATTGCTCACAATTAATTGTATAGAAGAGGCTATATTTTCATTGTACTTAAATAGTATTATACCACAGAGCATCAGGTAACTTACTGTCATTATTGGCACCAAAGCTGATATGACAATTCTGATTCTTTGTAGACTTAGCACTGTGATGGTAAAAAAAATCACCGCCATTGTAATCCCACCAACAATTAGAGGTACGCCTATCATCTCAAGTGGTATTGATAGAGAATTCACTTGCACAAGATTACCAACGGTAATTGAAGCCATGATCATAATAAATAGAAATACAATCGTTGCTTTCTTAGAACCAAATGCATCGGTAACATAAGCTATAGTGCCCCCTATAAACCTTTTATTTACTTCCTTGCGTTTTTTTATACTCAAATAACACGTAACATATTTTATCACAGAAGTTACAACAACAATTATGATCATCCATAAGATAAAACCAGGTCCTCCAGTTTTTAAGGCAATAGCTGTACCAGAAATATTTCCTACACCTAAATTCCCACCTAGAATTGTAAATAGTGCAGCAATAGAGGAAAATTTATTTTCACTTTTTTTGTCATTTAGAAGTGATAGTGCATATGGTAATCTAGATATCTGTAACCACTTGAGTTTTATTGATAAATAAATACCAGTAGCTAACATAAGTAATACTGTTGGCAGCAGTAAAATGAACTTTATTATATCCATATGTACACTCAATTTTTTATTAAATAGAATACACTTAAAAGCTCACAGTATCCAGGCTTAATTTCTGCCTAGTTGCGGTAAAATGAACAAAGAGGTCTATTGAAGATAGAAAGCCTACCAACACGTGATAGGCTCCATAAACTACTTATAGCCCTCGATTATTGCTACTAGAAATAGAAACATCTTCTAAATGATTATCAGGATTATTAGAAAGAGCATCCATATAATCATCATAGTCAGTATAATTATTCAATGCATGAATTAATACTTTTTGACCTTGAGTAAGGTCTGCAGCTGGTGTAGTAGGAACATATTTTTGCCCTGTGACCTTTCTTACCACCGTATCGAATAATAGTAATGCGCTGCTAAGTGGCACTGTGCTATTAACATCAACCTGTGATATTGTCTTACCACCTTGATCATGAGTCAATTGCAGTGCTCCTCCTGCATCTCCAACACGTGCTGGTAGAAAAGCTGCTACTGACCTTCCAAGTCTAATATGATTACGATCACTAGCATGCCGAATATGACGACGTTTACGCACTGGTGCAGTCTTTCTTTGAGAAGGAGTTGTTGAACTTACAGCTCTAGTCTTTTCTTTAGTCGAGTTAGAAGGAGTTGCTGAACTTACAGCTCTAGTCTTTTCTTTAGTCGAGTTAGAAGGAGTTGCTGAACTTACAGCTCTAGTCTTTTCTTTAGTCGAGTTAGAAGGAGTTGCTGAACTTACAGCTCTAGTCTTTTCTTTTAGGAAATTTATCACGTCTGCACATTCTAAACATTCTGCTTGAGCAAGCTCCAGAGGAGTTTGATTTTTTTTGTTTTTAGCATTAACATCAGCACCTTTTTCCACGAGATACTCAACCATCTTTAAGTTGGAAAAACGAACAGCATTGTGCAATGGGGTATTCCCATCATTATTTTTAGCATTAACATTAGCATCTTTTTCTACGAGATATTGTAATCTATCTAGGTGAGAGTCGAGACGAAGAGCAGCATTGTGCAATGGGGTGTTTCCACTGCTATTTATAGCATGAATATCAGCGCCTTTCTCCTCTATAAGATACTTTAGCATATCTAAGTTAGAATATTGAGCGGCAAGGTGTAATGGAGTATTTCCTTCATTATCTTTAACCTTAACGTCAGCACCTTTTTCTATAAGATACCGTACTACATTGAAGCTAGAATATTGAGCAGCTAGGTGTAATGGAGTATGTCCAGTACTACCTCTAGCATGAATGTCAGCGCCTTTTTCTACAAGATATACTACCATCTCCCAGTTGGAAGTACGAGAAGCAATATGCAATGGAGTGTATTCATAATTACCTTTAGCCCTAATATCAGCACCTTTGTCTACAAGGTATTGTGCTATACCTAAGGTAGAATATTGAACGGCAAGGTGTAATGGAGTATTTCCTTCATAATTTTTAGCATTGACGTTAGCATTTTTTTCTCCTACTAGATATTTTACTATATCTAAGTTGATATTCTCACTAGCATCATGTAAAATGGTATTCCCTTCATTACTTACAGCATTCATATCAGCACCTTTTCCTACTAATAACTGTACTGCCTCTAAGCTGGACCTAGAAGCACTAACAGCACTATGCAAGATGGTCTTTCCAGAATTATCTTTTACATTAACATCAGCACCTTTTGCTATAAGATATTCTGCATTCTTCAACCTGACGGAAGGGTGAAGAATAGCAGCGCGCAATGGGGTTTTTCCATCAAAATCGTGAGCATTAACATTAGCACCTTTTTCTACAAGATACTGTACTATATCTAAGGTATAATATTGAGCGGCTATATATAAAGCTGTAGCATGATAATAATTGATATCGTCAATCATATCAGGCTTCTTATCTACAAGAACTTTAATTACCTCTAATTGAGTATTCTCAACAGCTATATGTAATGGTGTATTACCATCTTTATCTTTAGCGTGGAAATCAATATTTGAGATGTTTATAAGCAACTTAATCATGTCCATATTGCCTTCTTGAACTGCTGTGTGTAAAGGTGTAAAGCCCACATCATTTTTAAAATTAATATTAGCACCATTTTCTATGAGATATTTCACTATCTCCAAGTTGGGGAAACGAACGGCATTATGAAAAGGAGTATATCCTTCATTATCTCTAGCATTCATATCAGCACCTTTTCCTACCAGATACTGTACCATGTATAAGTCTGGAAAACGAGTAACAAGATGCAATGAAGTGTTTCCTTTATTATCTTTAACATTAATATCAACACCTTTTTTGTCTATTAGATACCTTACTGTATCTATGTTGTCTGGAACACTAACAGAAGCGTGCAAAGGAGTATAGCCATCATTATCTCTAGCATTAACATCAGCACCGTTTTCTACGAGACACTCTACTCTCCATAATCTAAATGAGCGAGCAGCTATGTGTAATGGGGTATATCCTTTATTGTCCTTAGCATTAACATTAGCACCTTTTTCTTCTATGAGACATTTCATCATCTCTAAATTACTGGAAGAACTAGCAGCAAGATGCAAGGGAATATACCCATCATTACCTTTAGCATTAACATCAGCACCTTTTCCTACTAGATACTTTGCTGTCTCGAAGGCATGAGAAAAACTAGAATTAGCAACAAGGTGCAATGGAGTATACCCATCATTACCCTTAGCATTAATATCGGCACCTTTCTCCTCTACAAAGTACTTTACCTTATCCAAGGCGTAGGAAGAACGAGCAGCAATATGCAATGGTGTATATCCATCTTTACCTTTGGCCTTAACATTAGCACCTTTTTCTACAAGAAGCTTTGTTATCCCAAAGCCAAAAGAACCGGAAGCTCTATGCAATACGGTATTTCCATCACTATCTCTAGCATTAACATCAGCACCTTTATTTATAAGATCGCTAACTTTACTTGTCTCTAGTGTTCCTATAGCACTAAATAATTCGTCATCAATAGTATTCTGAGCATCACGACGTACGCGACTGGTGCTATTTCCTGTGCAACCCATGCCTAAGCATGTTTCTTTAGCAAGAGCTAAAGGTGTTTTACCCTGATTATCTTGAGCATTTACATCAGCACCTTTTCCTATGAAAAGCTTTATCATCTGTAGCTTGGGAGAAAGAACATAAGTACTGCCGAACGTCTGATCAGCACTGCACAAAGAATCATACCAATTACTACTTGTATCATTAACACTAGCATATTCACCTTTTGCAAGATATTGATACACCTCTGAGCTAGCATAACGAGCGGCAAGATGCAAGGGAGCATGACCTCTGTTATCTTTGGCATTAACATCAGCACCTCCTTTTTCTACCAGATACTGTACCATCTCGAGAATAGAAGAATCAGTAGCATGATGTAAGGGAGTACGCACAATATTATCTTTAGCATTAACATTAGCGCGTTTATCTTTTATAAGATACTCTACTATATCTATGTTATTGAGAGAACCAACAGCAAGATGCAAAGGGGTACGCCCAATATTATTTGTGACATTAACATCAGCACCTTTTTCTACAAGAGACCTTATTATATTCGCATTGGAGAAGCAAAAACTAATAGCAAAGTGCAAAATACTATCTCCACTATCATTTTTAGCATTAACATTAGCCCCATTATCTATAAGAGTCTTAACTGCAGTATAATCTCTTGCTTTTACAACACTAAATAAATCTTCATTTAAACTCATTTAACCCTCCTTTTATTTTTAATAGCCTCACCTCACGCAGGGCAGTGTAACAACATATTTTTGTAAATCAACCCTTTTTATTGCAAAAACTTGTTTTTTTTGATAGAAACTAGGCTATCTAATGGATAGTCTAATGGTTTGCACATGTAAACAATTTTAGCTAAACTCGCAAATATTATGTATATATAGTCAATGTTAACAAGATTTGCTCCCAGTCCAACTGGTTATCTTCATGTAGGAAATATTCGAACTGCTTTAATTTGCTGGCTGTATGCACGTAGTCAAAATGGAAAATTCCTACTGCGGTTAGATGACACTGATCTTCAGCGTTCAGACAGCAAATATATAGATGGCATCATAGAGGATCTAAAGTGGATTGGCATAGATTGGGATGCAAGTTTTAAACAATCAGAGCGTTTTGAACGCTACGATGAAGTGTTTCTACAATTAATCAAAGACGAACGTATTTACGCATGTTATGAAACTAAAGAAGAATTGGAAACCAAAAGAAAATTACAATTAAAACGAGGTTTACCACCTGTATACGATAGAAGTGCTTTAACTGCACAGAAAAAAATTCAGGAAGGGCGAAGTCCGTATTTTAGATTCAAATTAGATAGTAATGAAGTTGTCAAATGGAGTGATAAAATAAAAGGTGAAATTAGCATTTTAGCTAATAGCGTTAGCGACCCTGTGGTAAGAAGAGAGGATGGGAATTACACATATATGTTACCTTCTATTATTGATGATATAGACTTTCAGGTAACCCATATCGTACGTGGAGAAGATCACTTAACCAACACTGCTGTGCAGATACAAATGATTCAAGCACTAAAAGCAAAAGTGCCTACATTTGCTCATCTGTCTCTTTTACATTTTGATAATAACAAAATATCTAAACGCGTTGGCGGATTAGACATAAGATCAATAAAAGAAGATGGTATTGAATCGATGGCACTTAGTAGCTATCTCACAAAACTTGGAACTTCAGACTCAATTGAAGCTCACATCAACACGCAATCTTTAATCGACACATTTAATATCGAAAAATTTAGTTCAGCGTCTACACAATTTAACTTAAATGAAGTTTATCAATTAAACAGTAAGGTTTTACAAAAAATGTCGTTTGAGGTCATGAAGGAGCGTTTGCAGCAAACAGGAATAGACTCTGCAGAATTTTGGTATTTTATCAGAGGCAACATAGACAAATTCTCTGACGTCAACGAGTGGTGGCAGATATGCAAGTCTCATATTAACCCTATTATTCTTAACAAGGAATTTATAAAAATTGCGTTAGATATGTTGCCTCAAGGCAACTTTGATGAAAACACATTATCAGAATGGGTAAAGGCTATCCGCCAGAAAGTAGACATAAAAACAAAAGATTTGTTCATACAATTGCGTTTAGCACTCACAGGCAAAGAAGCTGGACCAGAGCTTGCTAAACTGCTGATTTTCATAGGCAGAGAAAGGATTATCACTAGGTTAAAATAACAATAAAATAACTCCCCGATTCCTAAAATTTAATATTGCATTTTAATATATACCTGTTATATCTTAACGTATATTTATTATGAACAAATTTTAGTGGAGGCTAGAGTTATGCATGTAGTGCAAAACCCAGAAAAATGCATTAAGGATCTCATTCCAATTTATAAAAATGAGGTGAGTGAGCTATATAAGCTAATAGGTAAATTAGGAAGAGAAAAGGAAAAAAGTTTATGGTGGGATTCTAAAGTACCTGAAAAGGATAAAATGGAATGGAAGTGGAGTACATTGTTGACGCGGAGTGCATTCACGATACCTTTTAAGAACATTAGTTGCTCTGAGCTAGAAAAACGTACGGTAGTTAACGCAGTAACAGAACTTTATGTCCTTTATGGCAAAATTGGAGGTTTAACTCAAGAAATAGACACAATTATGTTAAAGGAAGGTATCAATGTTGCTGAACCTAAAATCAACAAATTGATTTTTAAATTAAAAAAGAAAATAGAAAAAGCAAAAAAAGACAAAGAGGCGACCCCAAGTAGCACAGTTTATAATTTAAATAAGGAGCTGATAGCGGTGCAAAGTCAGGTAGTCAGCAAATTGCAAATAGTCATTTGGGAGGCTTCACAAAAAAGAAATCTTACTGCAGTAAAGCAGTTGGCACAAGGTACAGACCTGAATCAAGAGTGTAGAGGAATTCATGAGGAATATGAAAACCGTAACAGAGAACTTGAGGGGGAGAACCAAGCGTTAAAAGAGGAAAAGCAAGTGTTGGTGGAGGAAAAGCAAGTGTTGGTGGAGGAGAACCAAGAGCTAAAACAAGAGTTCGAGGATTTTAAAAGAGAAGTTGCAACAGTTATGCAAAATGTGACTATAGAAGGTGTGAAGGGATGCAAGAAAAAACAATAAAATTTCTTACTGAATACAGAAAATACCAAGTATTATGGTGGGGCTTTGGCCCTACCTTACTTGAAGATCTGTGTCGCGAGCAAGAGTTCGATGTTACAGAGTTTTTAACTAAAAAGGACAAATATCAATGCGCTGAATTGCTGATGGCTTTTGGCGATAGAAAAAAATATTGGTGGTGGCCCTGGAGTAAAAAAATTACAGATACTACTTTCAACAAGACAGCACGTCGTCGGGCGTTTGAATATCACCAATACTCATGGTTTTGGCAGGTAATTCTTGGCTTGTTTACTCCAGTTTTGCTGCACCGCCAAGTTTTAAAGTGGATTAATATTGAATATGGAGGGTATATGTATAGAAGTAATGGTCAGACGATTATAAAAAGTTATTTAACAATCGCTGCTGATTTTAACACTGTTGGTGGGACATTAAAATCGCTCGGATTTTCTCAGCCATTGGAGGAGGGGCAAGAAGAAATACCGCTATTACAGCAACTTGATGATAGTCTTGAGCTGGTTAAGAGGAGCATGAAAACCGAAGAGCAACATAGGCAATTTGTTGACAAGATTGATAGAGAAATAAAAAAATCATCTCTGAAAATTCACTCAGATAAGGTAAATGCTGGTGACGACAAGCAAGCGGCCTTAAATGCTTGCAGATCAATAATTAAAAATGCTAGTGAATTTTTTTTAGAATATATTCATATTGATTTTAAATATGAATGTTATAACAAAATGAAGATTAGTTCGTTAGGTACGATGAATTCGCTAAATACAGGATTTTTAACGAGGTTATCACAAATATCAAGAACCAAGCAAGAGGAGATAATCACACCCACACACAAGTTTTTAAAGGCAAGTCGTAGTAGTCTGGAGCAGTTCATAAAAAGCAGATCTTGTGAGGGTCGTAGTAGTGATCAGGCGCAATATATGTTTGAACAACACAGGGACGACGCATTGAATTACTTAACATCATGCATTGCAGGATGTGAAAAATTTGACAGCCAATGTGAAGAGATACTGGAAGAATGTAGGCAAGATGCCAAGTTGCATGACCTTCTATATGACTCAATATTTGACATGTCGTATAAAAATAATAAGCAATTGGAGCAATTGTATAAGTTGAAAGAATTTGCTAACAATGCCTTGCTAGGAACAATAGGCATTATAGAGATGAGAGAAATGGATGAATATATGGTGCTGCCTTTTGCCATGTATGTCGGCGCTTTAGCATTATGCAGCAACGCACCTGCCGGCAAAAAAGATGACGATATATCCTGCATATGGTGGTTAATAGAAAAACTTTTTTCCTGTGTTCCTGCTAACATGCTTTTTAACGTGCCTTCTATTTCTTTCTCTTCACCTTTTTTTTCACTGGATGTAGGAAAGAAGGGGGAAAACTTAAATAAAGTATTAATTAACTTAGCGTCTTATCTTGATGTGAGAAAAGAAATAAGTGTTAGTAAATTTTTTGATGCCATAGAAATAATCAGCAATAAATTAGCAGAAAATTTAGACCTTAATCACTATAGACCAATCACTGTAGAATTTTATCTGGAAGAATCACGCGAGCTTGCAGAGAGAATAGAGAGATTTACCAAAAAAGTAGCAGAAGATTTAGCCCACGCTAGGAGAATTCTACAGGATCAAGAAAAGATTAGGGAAGGTTTCGCAGAGGTTAGGGAAGGTTTTTCAGAGGTTAGGGAAGGTTTCGCAGATGTTAGGAACAATCAAGCTGAGCTGAGGGGGGAAATGCAAGACTTTAGGGCAAACTTTAGAGCATGGGCAGAGCAATTACAAAACCCTCAACCACAACCAAGTGGTTCATTAATTGATGCAGAACCAGAACACCATAGTCAGTCTATGAGTAAAGATTAATCCAAAGTGCAAGAAAAAACAATAAAATTTCTCACTGAACACAAAAAGTACCGAGTATTATGGTGGGGCTTCGGCCCTACCTTGCTTGAAGATCTGTGCAGAGAGCAAAAGCAGCATAAAATTTCATTATACAAAATAATGAAAAAATAGTATCTCTTGTACAAGTCTAAAGTTTTTTGTCTTGCGGTTTTATCTGTAATATTGCCACTGTACTGATTAGTAAAAACAATACCACATAAAGTCCAGAAGCAAAGTTCACTTGAGGAAAAATTATAGTAAACCAAGTACATATCATAGGAGTGAATCCCCCATGCAAAGTAAAGGATATGTTACGTGATAAGCTAACGCCACTAAATCTGACTTTTGTAGGAAATAATTCAGATGCTACTATTCCGATGGGATTTATGCCCCTTTCTATCATGGAAAGAAGCATTACACTCAGCATAATCACAAGATAACTTTTGTAGTAGTATGCAATAGATAGCAAAGGACAGCACAATATCATTGTCATTACTATAAATAAAATTGCCGTGCGTTCTTTTCCCATTTTATCAGCCAAAATTCCAAACAATATTGAAAATATTGGCATTAGTATGCCAGTTATAATGGAGACAATTTCATTAATATATGTCGTTACATACACCTCCATTGATACTATTTCCTTTGCAAGTGTGCGAACAAATATAGTGAAGCCAACAACGACGTTCACAGGCATAGCTATTAAAGTAGCAAGTACGAACGCTCTTTTGTGGTGTTTCATCAATTCTATTATTGGTAAATGAGTTTGCTTCTGACTTGCCTTATATACTGGTGTTTCTCCTAATATATATATGCTATATGCACTAATTAATCCCAAAACAGCAGAGAAAAGAAACGGTAATCTCCATCCCCAAGCATTAAAATCAGTTGTTATTTTGCAGAGAATGACTACCAATGCAGAAAGTAAGATACCTATAGATCTACCAAAACCTATGATGCCAAAAAGCATTCCTAATTTTTTTTTCTTATCAGATAAATGTTCTATGAGATAGACAGAGCTGCCTCCTTGCTCAGCCCCTAATGCAATTCCTTGTAGAACGTGGATCATAATCAACAATATAGTAGATATTATACCCACTTGACTATAATTTGGAATAAATGCGATTAAACTAGATGGTATTGATACTAGCAAAATAGCAATTGGTAGTGCTATTTTTCTGCCATACTTATCACCAATATGACCAAAGACAAAGGCACCAAATGGCCTTCCCATGGCACTCAGACCTGTTATGCCAAATAGTTGCAATATATTATGATAAACATCATTTCCCCCAGAGAGAAATTCTCTACTAATTATATTGACTAAATCAATAAAGAGCATGTGATCATACCATATCGCTATTCTGCAAAATATATTTGACAGCAATACTTTTTTTTGGTGACTACGCACTAGATTTATAAGTTACTTACTTATTTGATTCTGACTATTTTTTAAGATTTAGTAAACTATTGTTACAGTTGATTTTCATGTTATAATACATAAGTATTGCTATAATTTTGAGGTAAAGCTATAACAATAAAACATGCACAGTGGAGAGAACTATTAATTACAGTAAACAATGATGATGATTTAAATGAAGTTAATGTAATTGAAAAAATAAAAGAAAAATTAAAAGCAGAACATCAAGATGTACATGAAGAGTGGAAGAAAAATAACTTTGATGTAAATTACCCATTTTGTGCTGTTTATGATAATGACTTACTTGAGGAAAGAGTTGACAAGTATACACTAGTGCACTTAGCTACTCGCAATAATCTGGAAATTTTAATAGGTGCTTTATTAAAGGTAGAAGGAATAAATATTAATGCAGTAAATATGCTATCTTTGTGGTCTCTTTTGCATCATGCTGCTATATCTAACAGTGAAAAGGTAATAGATACTTTATTAAAGTCAGGAGAAATAAATGTTAATGCACAAAGCTGTGGAAAGTATACTCCTTTGCATATAGCAGTTTGCTATAAAAGTTGGAAAGCAATGGCTGCTCTCTTGAAAATAGAAGGAATAGAAGTTAATACAAAAGATAGGGGTGGCAGAACTCCTTTGCATACTGCTATATCAGGTAATTGCGATAAAACAGCCTTAAAAAATCTCATAGAAGCAGGAGCTAAGATAAATGAAAAAGATAACAATGATAAAACTCCTTTACATATTGCTGTTGAACATTACAATGCAGGCGCAGTAGAAGTTTTAATAGATGAAAGAGCTGACCTTAATGCACGAGATAAAGATAACAGAACTCCCTTACACCTTGCTGTTTTATGCCGTTTTTGTCAAGATATTATGGAGATTTTAGTAAAAAAAGGAGCAGATGTTGATGCAAAAGATAAAGATGGCAAAACCCCTTTACATTATGCTGCTCAAGGTGGCAAGATAGATAAAATACGTACTCTAATAAACAAAGGAGCTAATCTTAATGCAAGAGATAATAATGGCCAAACACCTTTACATCTTGCTACTAAACATAACAAAACATGTACAGTGAACATTCTAATAAACAACTGGGCTAATATTCATATAGGAGATAACGATGGCCATACTCCTTTATGGCACGCAAATGGAAACGTAAAAGGTATTTTAATTGCAGCTAATAATAAGCAAGAAGATAAAAAAGTTGTTCTTAAAACTGCAGCATTGAGTGCTCTTGTAGTAGCAACAGTGTCTATAGCTGGTCATGCTGCATATCACACCTGATGTTCAGATGCAAAATCCAATATCAGAAAAAAATAGCAATATTCTATGGAGAAAATTTTAAATAAGCTATACAAGAGCACCAACAAAGTTCACAAAACTGGGCTTACAAATTAAAAATCATTCCGAACTCAATTCCATGCGAAAATTTTTCAAATTTATGTACTTTATAGCCAGCAAAAACATTTGTTCTATCAGAAAGTGGCAGATTAATACCAGCACCTAGGTAGTGTCGACATTTATTTTAACCAAAGATATATAGAAGCAATATGGACAAAAGATAAGAAAGAAATAGCTAATTTATCATAACGAGTAGCAACCCTACGAAAATTCTTGAGTTTATTGAACATTCTTTCGATGAGATTTCTCTCTTTATAAAGCTCTTTATCGTATTCTCTTGGTGTTTTTCTATTGGAACG
>NZ_JACVWV010000032.1 GCF_014534705.1 Wolbachia endosymbiont of Pentalonia nigronervosa
CAAAGGTGTCAGTGCTCCTTCTCTTCCGGTTAGTGGTTTACCTTCTCTTATAGATGACAGGATATTTGTCTCTAATTCTTGATAGTTTACTAATCCAACATAGTTGTTTGCTCTTTTTTCTTTCATTTGTTAAACCTCCATTTTTTATATCATTAATATATCATTTTTCGGTTTGACACAGTTTATTTAACACTCCCTATAGCAGATGATCCTGATATAATTGAATATTTAAACTACATCTTGGTTTCTAACTGAAACGTATAGCTGTTAAAAAAAGACTGCTGCCAGCTTTGCCATTGTACAGGAATCACAAGAACAGTTTTTAGGTAGCTTGACAGTGCTGTTTGCCAAATTTTCATTTTCTCCCCTAAGTTTTTTAGAATAAATCTTAAATAATTAAATTAGCCATTACAATCTTCCTTAACTTGACGCATATGGTCTTTGCAAAAAAAAACTCAAATGTTCCTGTACTAAAAGGATTAACTTTTTTCATCCTATGACCTCCCACACATCAAAACTATGTACCCTACAAATAAGCTTAGCATGAGAGGCACATTACTATTTATTTCCTTTCCAAACCTCAGTTTTGTTGCCACTAATTTCCACTTCATCCACATCAGTACTAGGGATACCCCATCCCTCTTCTTCACCTTTTCGTAAAGATGCCTCTAAAAACCTACTTGCATTATCTACATTACTTATAAGCTGCTCTCTTGGCGACAAAAGATTTTCATGAATTGAATGCTTATGTTGTGTTTTGTTAAACAAACCAGCTGTTAAAATACCTAATATTATTGTGTTGTTTACTACAGTAGCATTTACCTCTGGTGCAATTGTAGTAGTACTATTGTTGTATGTCTTAGAAGTAAGTAAAGCTGGCAATTCTGTAGATGGTAATAAACCCTTGACCCAATTAACAATACTATTACTTGTCCATGAATCATGGAACACATCACGACGGCTACGATGAGTATTTAATCCTTGTAGATATTTAATTACATCACGTGTGTTTGTTAAATCTAAAGGTGTTCTATTACCTTTATCTTTAGCATTAATATCAGCTCCTTTCTCTACAAGGTATTTAACTACATTTAAGTAACCACCCCAAGCAGCCATATGCAATGGAGTATACCAGCTTGTGTTCTCAGCATTTACATTAGCACCTTTCTCATCAACTAAGTATTTAACTACATCTAAGTGACCATTTTTAGCAGCAAAGTGTAAAGGAGTATCGCTATAATAGCCTTCCATAACATTAAAATCAGCACCTTTCTCATCAACTAAGTATTTAACTATATCTAAGTAACCATTTTGAACAGCCACGTATAATGAATAGTTAGTACCAAAATAAGCACCTTTTATATCAACTAAGTATTTAATTATATCCAAATGACCATTACAAACAGCAAAGTATACAGGAGCTTTCCCATGCCCATCTCTCACATTTATATCAGCACCTTTCTCATCAACCAAGTATTTAACTATATCTAAGTGACCACTTTGAGCAGCAAAGTGTAAAGGAGTCAAGCCATACCTGCGTTTAACATTAACATTAGCTCCTTTTTCCGTAAGATATCCTACTATATCTAAATGACCTTTTTCAGCGGCAAGATGTAAAGGAGTATCACCTAATACGTTCTGAACACTCACATTAGCACATTTATCTAATAAAAACCTTGCTATATTCACAAAACCTTTTTTAATAGTCAAATGAAGAATCGTGCTATTATCCCAGTCATCATCTCTAGTATTTACATCAGCACCCTTATTAATATACTCCTCAACTTTATCTAGATTAGATTGCTTTACAGCTTTAATTAATTCCAAGTTAAGCTGTTCTAGTGGCATTACTGTACTAGTTTGGCTACTTTGTGTAGTAGTTTCTTGTAACGTTTTATTATCACTTACTTCTCTAATTTGTGGCACTTCTATTGTAGTATTTTGTCTCTCTGTGACTCGCGGTGTTTCTGTTGTAATATTTTGTCTTACTGTAACTCGTGGCATTTCTGTTGTAATGTTAGGCTCTATCGTCACTTGCGGCATTGACGTTGTAATATTCTGTCCTTTTGTAATTCGTGGCATTTCTGTTGTAATATTTTGCCCCTCTATAACTTGTGGTGTTACCGTTGTGACTTGTTCTTCTCCTGTTCCAGAAAGGTCTGAAATAAACTCCAAAATCTCCTGTACAAAGTCTCTATGTTGTCCTTCTGTAACCTGTGACATTTCTGTTGTAATGTTTGGCCCTACTGTAATTTGTTGCTTTTTCGCTGTAATATTATGTCCTTCTGTGACTCGAGGCATTTTTGTTGTAATGTTTAGCCCTTCTGTAACTTGTGGCATTTCTGTTGTAATGTTCGGCTCTACTGTAACTTGCGGCATTGACGTTGTAATGTTTTGCCATTCTGCACCTTGTTGTTCTTCTTGTTTCTTAACTTCTTCAAAAAGCCTATTTAATATTTCAGAAAGTTTTGCTTTGGATTCAGGTGAAATGTCTGGAATAGCCTTTAAAATCTCCTGCACACAATCTCTACCTGTAACTTGTGGCATTTCCGTTGTAACATTTCGTCCTTCTGTAGCTTGTGGTATCACTGTTGTAATATTTTGCCCTACTGTGACTTGTGGTATTGCCGTTGTAACTTGCTCTTCACCTATTCTGGAAAGCTCCGCAACGACTTCAGGAGAAAGTCCTGAAAGCATCTCCAAAATCTCCCGTACAGAATCCCTATGTTGTCCTTCTATAACTTGTGGTCTTTCTGTAGCTTGTCCTTCGCCCGCTTCGCGATTAAAAATATCCTTAAGATCACTTAAAAACTCTACCTCATCCAAAGCACCCCTAAGTGAATCTATAGTCTTTTCCTTTCCACGTTTTGTACTGAAGTATCGTTTCATTACCTGTAAACCCTTTTGCCAATTACATGAAGTCGAGAATACCCTATATATAAACTTCCCTATATTAACTATATTTCGTTTTGAGCGATGAAGTTTTACTTCATCATTAACATTTATTGATCTGTTTATTTCTGTGTAATTAACTTTATTATTAAGATTATTTTGCTGTAACACACCAGATTGCAGTAGCTGAGTAACACTATCTTTTACAACTCTACCATTAGCAAACTGTTGCTTTTCTATAATCATTTCACCCCTCTTAAATATAACCAAAAACTACCCTCACTATAAAATAGTAAACAATTTATGTAAAAATCAAATATAGCTTAAGTGTAATATAGATATTTTCAGAGTCAATGATTTTCTTAGAGCGAATTTGATATGAATTAAAAATTCAACAGACCAAGAGATGTTAACTGGAAGATTTATAGTCTATCGCTACCACCTTTGCAATTTTATCATGAAAAAACTGCTTGCGTTTATCAAATATTGCAAATGTTATCAAAACCAAAAGGACTGCAAAACATATAGAAATATATCCTGTCGAGTAGGAAATTGTATCAACAATTTCTCTAAAAGTACATCTAATAACTACTTGCATTATAGTAGCACTTTTTAATGTTTTTGCATCTTTTATATGTATACCATACAACAACTGTCCTGGAGTACCGTTAAATCTTATTATCATTAATATTTCCAATATCACAAAGAACATGGTATAAATAGATAAGAATAGTAACTCTTTAGATTCAAAGAAATTAAAGGCCATTTCTATGCTATCACCTTTACTCAATTCATTGCTGTCAAATACCATAGCAAATATAGCTATCAGTACAAAAAACAGAGTTGGTGTAATTCCTAATATAATAATGTTGTCAATTACACCTGCTATAACGCGCCTAGTTATTCCTGCATAATTTACTTTAGTATCCATCTTTATATTTCATACGAATAATCATCTAATATACCACACTAACAATTAAATAACAGTATCTAAAATGTACAGTTCCAAAGTGTAATGGTATAGTTTCAGTATAAACAATTTATGTGAATACTAAACATAAACTTATATGTAATATAAATACTTTCAATATCAATAACGTCTGATAAATTCCATGTAGATAAAAATTTTGATTTTATTATAAAAAGTTACAATGCTTTATTAATAATGTATCAGCATAATGAAGCTAATATTAATCACAGTAAGAATAATCTACAACCAGAAAAAATTAGCTTAGAGGTATAGTATATGATCTATTACTACTGTTTTTGCAATTTTATCATAAAAAATCTGTTTGCTTTTATCAAACATTGCAGGTATTAAGGTTAATATTGGTAAAATTATAAACCATGCAGAAATATAGCAAGGTACAAATAAAAGTACCTTAAGAGTACTTCTTACCACTGTTTGCACTAAAGAAATATTTTCAAGTGTATTTACATCTTTTATATATATGCCACATAGCAATTTGCCTGGAGTCCAGCCAAGTTTTGTTATCATTAACACTTCTAATGCTATATATACTGCACTTTCTAACAATAGTTCTAAGTCTTTCAATATTTCATATCGCTCTGATATAAGAGTTGCATCGTCATCAGAAAAGACGTGATGAAAAATGTTGTCAAGAGATTCCCCTGATGATATGAACAAAATTAATACATAAAATAATAAATAAAGATATGAAAATATCAGTTGATCAACTGCATACGCTGCCACACGTTTATTAATTCCCGCATAATTTATTTTAACACTCATTTTTGTATCTAACATTTTTAATGCTAATATATCACATTAGCATTAAATAACAGTATCTCAAATGTACAGTTCCAAAATGTGAAGGTGTAAGTTTAGTATAAATAACTTGAGTGATTTTGCCCTGAAAAAACCTACTTATTTAGTGTAACAAAAAATTCAATTATTTACTTTCTCTAAATCGCAAAAAATGTCCTACCTTTTAGAGAAAAATAGCGAAAGATTAATATATTATGTAAAGAAAATGGGAATTTTGGGGAAAATAATTAGGTATGAAATATCGTATGTATATGGGTAAAAACAAGCTATTATTGGGGATTTTTGCCATACTAAAACTAACTTAGAGAGGAGTTTGCAACTACGGGTAAATGGGCCAAGCGAGACAAATAAAACTCTTTCTCGGAATCGCTATGCAAAATAGCCAAAATCCGCCATATTGGATTACTTTTTAGTAATTTTTGTTTACATGAAAGTATATACGTGCGTGAGAATAGAGAGTAAAAACTCTGTTACTTTTAACAAACTTAGTAAAGTAAATAAGTAGTTTTTTACTACTACTGAATTTTTCTTTAAAAATAAAAATAGGCATGAAAACACTTGTATTGTAAATTTTTCCATTATTATTTCATCAGCTTAATATAGTGAGTTTAGTATAATAGCAGTGTACCTATGTTAAAAACGCAGAACCCAACAGATTACTTGAAGAAAGAAGAATTTAAATCACAAAACAGCATATGGAGCAAATCAAATATCTTTTTAACAGCTAAAACACGTAATACCAATTTCCATTACTATTTTTTTTATTATAAGCTTTTTCTTTGTTATTGCTCCTTATAATGGAAATTGGTATTACTTAACTTACTATTGAATTAGTTTAGTTAGATATGGATAACACATTGATAATATTGGCAGCAGGAAAAAGTAGCAGAATGAATTCACAGTACTCGAAAACATTACACCAAGTAGGAAATTTTACTCTTTTAGAGCATATAATTTGTAATGCAAAACCGCTGAGTCTAAAAAACTTATCAATTGTCGTTAACAGGCCTTTTCTAAAAGATTTAGAGAGATTTGATACCTTAAAAGGTATAATAGATCAATACAATATAAAACTAATAATTCAAAAAGATATTACAGGCACTGGTGCTGCAGTTAAGATTGCTTTAGAAAATTTAAAACAGTTATCCAACCAAGACATAGTTTTAATACAGTATGGAGATACCCCATTTATATCCAGTGATACAGTTACGAGAATAACTAATTGTTTAAAGTATGGTAATAAAAATTTAGTTCTTCTCGGATTTAATAGTCAAGATAAGCAATATGGAAGATTAGTAATTGATGATAACGGAAATATTCAAAAAATCCTACAAAATGGAGATAAAAGGCTTCTTGCAAACTCTGGAATTATGGGTTCATACGCTAAAGATCTTTATACTCTAATAAAAGAAATAAAATTTAATAGTTTGACCAACGAATGTTGTCTCAATGACATAGTACCCATTGCAGTAAACAATAACTTAAGTGTAGGTTATGTAGTTGCTGATGAAAGGGAAGCAATGGGAGTAAATAGTAAAGAGGATTTGGTTAAAGCAGAACGTTATTTTCAAGCAAGAAGGCAACCAGCCCTTCTTTCATAACTATATTTTTTTTATTCACTAATTTAAGTTGACATTTACTTTATACTGGTTCTATAATGCTTTTTAAGTATTACTTGTAAGATAATAGATACGAAAAATTTTTCTAGTTGTAGCGAGAGAGTATACATGGCAATATTAATAACAGGTGCTGCAGGTTTGATAGGGTCAGCCTTAGTAGAAAAGTTAGAAAAGCAGGGCTATGAAGTAGTAAGCTGTGATATTAGGTTTTTCGACAATCCACTTAGTTTTTTTTCAGAAGACATAGTACCACTACTTGCCAAGTGTACAGGAATTATTCATCTGGCTGCAATTTCTAGAGTTATACATGGTGAACTTTATCCTGAACTGTGTAAAAAAATTAATGTTGATGGTACAATACAGTTTTTAGAGTTATGTAAGTCACTTCCAAATAAACCATGGTTTATATATGCAAGTAGTAGAGAAGTGTATGGAGAGCAAAAGGAACTGCCAGTTAATGAGTCCGCTAGTATCGATCCAATAAATAATTATGCAAAAGGCAAAGCGTTTGTTGAGAAGCAAATAGCAAGTTTAAAAGATTTTAATGTAGCAATATTACGCTTTTCAAACGTGTATGGTGGTTTGCTAGATCATAATAGTAGAGTAATTCCTGCGCTCTGTATTAATGCATTAAAAGGTGATCCTCTTAAAATAGAAGGTAAAGAATGTGTTTTTGATTTTACCTATTTGGATGATGTTATAGAGGGTATATGCTTAACTCTTAGATATTTACAAAGCGAAAGATCTTCTCTTCCTACTATTCACCTTACTACTAATAGCCCATGTGCTTTAGAAGATTTAGCAAAAACGATACTAAAAGTCACAGGAAGTGATTCTAGAATTGATTTCTATCCTCCAAGAAATTTTGATGTAACTAAGTTCTACGGTGACTTTACTAGAGCTAAGGAGTTACTTGGTTGGGTTCCGAATTATTCGCTGGAAGAAGGTCTTAAGCAGTTTATAAAAAATCTGCAAGATAATACGAAAAATTTTTCTAAGAATATAGATATGGTAATATATGAAAATATTAAAAGTTATTCATGGTTACCCTCCTTATTATAATGCTGGTTCGGAGGTTTACAGCCAAACTCTTGCCCATGAGCTAGCCAATAACAATGAGGTGCAGGTGTTTGCTAGGCAGGAAAATGTCTTTTTTCCTGACTTTCACTATAGTACAACGTTAGATCACGGCATCTTATTACATCTAATTAATGTTAAATATCGTAGTAGATTCACTAGCAAAAAAATAGATACAGTGTTTAAGAAGGTAGTAGATAATTTTCAGCCAGACCTCATTCATTTTGGCCACCTTAACCATCTGTCTTTAACTTTACCAGAAATTGCCTTTAAGGATAATATACCTACAGTTTTTACACTGCATGACTTTTGGTTGATGTGCCCACGAGGAAGATTTATTCAGCGCAATTCTGAGAGTTTATTACAGCTTTGTGATGGGCAAGAAGACAAGAAATGTGCGACTCAATGTTATAAGGGATATTTTACAGGGGATGAAGAATTTTTGAGTTCAGACTTAAATTACTGGACACAATGGATCTCAACTAGAATGAAATACTCAAAAAAAATAATAGACTATATAGATTACTTTATTGCTCCATCGAAGTTTTTGATGGATAAGTTTATTCAAGATTTTAGTATTCCGGTCAGTAAAATTTCTTATCTCGATTATGGTTTTAATCTAAATTATCTTAAGGGTAGAAGTAGAGTGCAAGAGAAAGAGTTCATTTTCGGTTATATCGGTACTCATACTTCCGAGAAGGGTGTAGATCTTTTACTGAAAGCTTTCTCTAATTTACCACCTAAAGCAAAACTTAGAATTTGGGGAGCAGCAAGAGAAGAAACTAAAGCTTTAAAAGTGATTGCTGATCAGTTTTCACCTGTTGTTAAAGGAAGAATAGAATGGATGGGAAGTTATAATAATGAGAATATAGTTACTGACGTATTTAATAAAGTTGATGCAATAGTCGTTCCTTCAATTTGGGGTGAAAATTCACCGTTAGTAATACATGAAGCACAGCAACTTAGAATACCAGTTGTAACAGCCGACTATGGTGGCATGGCAGAATATGTAAGAGATGGAATAAACGGACTATTATTTAAGCACAGAGATGCAAGTAGTTTATCGGAAAAAATGCAAGTCCTATCTACAGATCAGGAATTATATAGTAAACTTACCCAAAAAGGCTATCTTTATACTAAAAATGGAAATGTACATTCTATAAGTGAGCATACTGAGAAACTTAACAAGATTTACCGTAATGTTATTGAAAAGAAAGGCAAACTAGTGGCTGCAAAACCTGGTCCTTGGAGAATTACTTTTGATACTAACCCTGACTATTGTAATTTCTCCTGTATAATGTGCGAATGCTTTTCACCATACAGTAAAGTTAAAGATGAAAAGAAAACTAAAGGGATAAAGCCTAAAATACTATCGATAGAAACTATCAGAAAAGTAATTAAGGAAGCAACTGGTACACCTTTAAGGGAAATCATTCCTTCTACTATGGGTGAGCCTTTAATGTACAAAAAATTTGATGAAATAATCAATTTGTGCCATGAATTCAGTCTGAAGCTTAACCTAACAACTAATGGTTCTTTCCCTATTAAAGGAGCTAAAAAGTGGGCTGAACTATTGGTACCGATTCTATCTGATATTAAGATTTCCTGGAATGGAGCAACAAAAGAAACTCATGAGAAAATTATGAAAGGCTCGAAATGGGAAATAGTAACAGAAAATTTAAAAATTTTTCTTGAAGTTAGAGACAAGTATTTTAGTGATACAGGTAAGAGATGTACCATTACTTTGCAATTGACATTTTTAGAAAGTAATTTACATGAACTCTATGACATAGTTGAGATGGCCATAAAAAATGGCGTAGATAGAGTTAAAGGACATCATCTTTGGGCACACTTTACCGAAATTAAGGATCTATCTATGAGGAGAGATGTATCAGCAATCAGTAGATGGAATACGGAAGTGAGAAGGTTATATGAACTTAGGGACAGTATGCCATTGCCAAATGGTACAAAAATAAAATTAGAAAATTTTACGATTCTTTCTAAGGAAGGTATCAAAGATTTGGCTCCAGGTGGTCAGTGTCCATTTTTAGGCAAAGAAGCATGGATAAACAATGAAGGAAAGTTTAGTCCTTGCTGTGCTCCAGATGAACTCCGTAAAACATTAGGAGATTTTGGCAACGTTAATGAAGTTAAGCTCGAGGAAATATGGCAGAGTAGTGAGTATCTAAACTTACGAAAGAATTATTTACATTATGAATTATGCAAGACATGCAATATGAGAAAACCTTTGATAAACTAATCGAGGACAATCAATATCTTGAATCTATTAAAGTTTCATCATGTGAAAGGTTTCACGAATTACTAGGAAATCCTTTATATGAAAATAGGTTTATAAAAGTTGGCAAATTTCATGATCCTGGTCTTGCACCAGTTTATGATGAGACAGGTGCTTATCATATCGATACAAAGGGAAGAGCAGTTTATCACAATAGATTTCTAAAAACTTTTGGGTTCTACTGCAATAGAGCAGCTATAGAAGATCATACGGGATATTACCACATTGATCCATCTGGATGTAAAGCGTACAAACAGCTCTATCAGTGGGTTGGGAACTATCAGGAAGATATATGTGTAGTTAGAAGGCATGATAAATGTTTTCATATTAATTTAAATGGCAATAGGATTTATCAAGAAGAATATGATTATGTTGGGGATTTTAAAGATGGTATTGCGGTGGTTTATAAAGATGGCAAAGCGACACACATCGATAATCATGGCAAACTATTGCATAACAAGTGGTATAAGAAGCTTAACGTTTTCCACAAAGGATATTCTATAGCAGAAGATCATCATGGTTGGTTTCATATAGATGTCAACGGCAGTCCTGTCTACCAGCAAAGGTTTAAAATGGTTGACGCGTTTTATAATGATATGGCAAAAGTTGAAACTTTTGATGGTACACTAGGGCAGATCGATATTACCGGGAACATAAAATTTAGTATTTTTACTTTAGGTGAAGAATTTCAAGTAAATCAAGAATCTCAAGTACATAAGATTTCAGCAGAACTGTCAGCTTTTTGGAAAACTTATCTAACAAACGCTGCTATTGAACTTGATTTGCCAAGTATCTTACCAGCAACTACCAAAGTTCTATCTAAAAGGTTAAGCATTACAATTCCAAACCTGGAAAGGCTATTGAGAGCATTATGGGAAATAGAGTTTGTCGATTATAATAAGAAGCAGAACTTATGGCAGCTATCGTCAAAAGGTAAGTGCTTTAAGGAAATACCGTTTTTGTCTAAAGCAGCAGTAATGTGGGCAAGAGTTGCTGTCGAAAAGAATTGGTTAAGAATTACCGATGTATTAAGGCAGGAACAGATACCTTCATTTAAATCTTTTAAGGAGAAAGAAACATCAGAAAATAAGCAGATAGCATTTTACCAGGCATTGCTAGGATATTCTGTATTTGATACTAAAGAGTTTAATTCCATGGTTAATATAGATGGTGCTAAGAATATATTACTATTTGGTGTACACTCTTTATCTCTTGCTTATATATACAACAAAGGTTCTATAGGTTTATATTATTATGATGAACATAAAGTACCCGGACCGGTAATAGAAGATTTGAAAGTCAAGCCCATAGTTCAAGAAAAATTATCAGCTATAGATTATGAACTGGGCATCTTTTATCGTTTCTTGCAGCATTATGATGATGATAAAGTGATATCTTATTTAAGGTTGGTTAAAGATAAAGGAATACCACGTGTTTTATTAATAGAAACTATTTTAGACTACCATTCTTCAGCAGGAGGTTCTGTAGATATTAATATAATGGTTGAAACAGGAGGTAAGCTAAGAACATTAAGTGATTGGGAAAAAATATTAAAACAAGTAAAGGGATTCAAGGTTTTTGATGTTATTCCTTTAACAGATTATTTATCAGCTATTGATCTCAGGTATTAATCATATGAAAATACTGCAAAAAAGTGGTTTCTTTCTTATCAAAAATCTTATCCCTTTAGAATTAATCGCCAAGGCTTTAAATGATATAATAAGTGTTATATCAAAATTATCCCAAGAATTAGGTATTTCAACTGCTGATTATTTAAGCTGTACTGGAAGATGGGGGACATCATCTCAGGTGACTCAAATTGTGTCTCAAGTATTAGATGAAATTATCAAAAGTTATCTTGAACAATCACTTCAGTGTCAAATACTGAAAAAGAAATCAAATGTTATATGTAAAACTGCTGATTTAATAGATGCAGTTCCCTTTCACCAGGACATCTCTTATAGTTTTAATGATCCTTACCATTTTTCCATTTGGTTAGCTTTGAATAATGTCAGTGAAACTTCAGGTGCACTGCAAATTATAGAAAACAGCCACAAATGGGAAATAAAGCCTTTGGTCGATTTTTGGTATCCATATTTTTTTGATCAATATTCAGATAATCGAGAAAATTATAAAATTAAGTCACTACCTATTTCAGCAGGAGATGCAATAGTTTTTGACTCACGATTATGGCATGGTAGCGATAAGAACATAGATGCTAAAGATAGATTTGCTTATGTAACAAGGTGGATTATAAAAGATCAAAATCTTCCCTGTGTGCCAAAACCTCAGCATTCGATTTTTGGTATACTAAATTGTGGTGAGCTGACAGAATCTATGCTGAGAGAATGCTTGTCATTATTTGGTTACAATAAAGGTATAAAAGCGGAAAACACGGAAGAACTTATTAAGAACTGGTTAGCTTTTCTTACAGATGCAACTATAAGCATTCCTGAAATTAACACTGCTGAAGCTAAGCGAGATTTATATAAGCTACTTATTCTGAATCAAGCGTCAACACTACACGATGCTGGAGATATCTCCGGAAAAATATACAAAAATTTATGGTTTTCACTACTTGTATTTCTCAATAAAAAAGTTAATATAGTGGAGTTGGCATTATAAATGAATCAAAGTAGATTTAATAGCTTCAAATGTGTATTTATGTTCATTTTGAATATAGTATCTAAATTCAAGCTTAATATACTTATAATGTCTCTAATTGCCCTAGTGGTAGCTATTGATTTATCTTTTAGAAAGTATTTAGTAAAAAATATTTTAGATACAGCTGTAAAATATCAGGAAGGTAATATAATTGAAAATCTTTTATTACCTGTAAGCGCTTACCTTTGTATGGCATTACTTATCACTACTGCTTTTAGATTCTATGGCTATTTTGTTGACATTCGCATGTTTACCTCAATGCGTCAAAAAATAGCTGATATGTCTTTTTGTAGACTACTTCAACAGGACCATTCCTATTATCAGAACAATTTATCTGGAAGTTTAGTACATAGGATTAGTAACTTAATGGATAGTGTGATAGAGTTAATAAGGTTACTCATAGATTGTTTCTTTAGTTATAGTATAGCATTAATCTTAGCTATTTACACCTTATCACTAGTGAATATGAAGTTTGCAATCGCTACATTCAGTTGGGTAAGCATTTTTGTTTTAGTCTCGATTTTTAGCTTTCGTGTACTTACTGGGTTAGCTGATAGTCATTCTAAACAAAGTTCACGAGTAATAGCTAGTATAGCGGATAGTATTTTAAATGTTATATCAGTAAGGTTGTTTTCTCAGCAAGCACATGAGAAACGCAAATTTTTTCAAATATGCAAGAAAAGAACTATTGCAGAGAGAAAATTACAATGGGCATACTTTTGGCTTTGGTTTATATATGGCTATTCGTTCGACATACTACAAGCAGTTAGCTTGTATTTTTTAATCCATGATTATCAATTAAATAAGGTTGCAATAGGAGATATAGCTCTTGTACTTGGAATTAATATATCCATTGTCGAGTTTCTTAACCACTTAACTAGAAATCTTACCCAATTTTCTGCTCACCTTGGCAAAGTTTTAGATGCATTACCAATCTTAACTACTGTACCTGAAATTCAAGACAAGAAAAGTGCTAAGGAATTAAATT
>NZ_JACVWV010000033.1 GCF_014534705.1 Wolbachia endosymbiont of Pentalonia nigronervosa
CGTTCCAATAGAAAAACACCAAGAGAATACGATAAAGAGCTTTATAAAGAGAGAAATCTCATCGAAAGAATGTTCAATAAACTCAAGAATTTTCGTAGGGTTGCTACTCGTTATGATAAATTAGCTATTTCTTTCTTATCTTTTGTCCATATTGCTTCTATATATCTTTGGTTAAAATAAATGTCGACACTACCTAAGTTTAACATTAAATTTGATGTAAAAGAACCGGTTGCATCATTTACTGGAAGGGTTCAACAATTAAAGGAGTTACACACAACGTTAACAGAGGAAAGAAAAACAGTTGTAGCTGGTCTTGGTGGTGTAGGTAAGAGTGAATTGGCTAGAAAGTATATCAGTGAATATAGCAAAAATTATGATAATAATATTATATGGATAAATGCTGAAAGCTATCAAATTCTTGCTGAATCTTTTCTTAGTTTAGCTCAGGATAAGTTAGAAATTAATGTGAAAAGTATAGGTGGAAGTCAAAAGGATATAAAGTCCATTGTTGAAGATGTATATGTTTTTTTTTCAAAGAGAAAGAGTCTTTTTATTTTTGATAATACCGAAAAGCTTAGAACTCAAGATGATGGTAATGAAGGTATAGATAAATTTTTACCGTCTTTGCCTTCTAATGCCAATAAACCCTATATCCTTATCACTTCTCGTAACCAGAGTTGGGGAAATATAAAAAGATTATCATTAGAAACATTTACCCAAGCAGAATCTATAGAGTTTATTAAAAAGGCTTTAAAAATAGAAGATAATGCGCAAAATCAGGGTATAGCGAGATTAGCAGAAACATTACAGCATTTTCCATTAACTTTACAACAAGCAGTAGCGTATATAGCAGTAAAAGATGAGGTATTAAGAAATGTAGGTTCGGAATTTAAGATCAGTGATTACCTAAAGAGGTATGAGGAAAAAACTAAGGAGCTTCTCAAATTTCCGTTTCCAGAAGATAGTGATAATACCTACACTAAAACAACATTTATAACGTGGGAGGTTACTTTAGATGGCATAAAACAAAAAGAAAATGGTGACAAAGCCATAGAGATCCTAAACATTATATCCTATTTTGCTCCTGAAAATATTTCTACGAACATGTTCTTAAGCTTAATCAAAAATCAGGAAGATTTAGGATCCGCAGTTCATTTATTGAAGCAGTATTCAATGGTCAGTTCAGGACAAGAGCAAACAACACTCAACATCCATAGGTTAGTACAGCAAGTAACAAGAATAGAACTAACAGAACAAAATAAAGCAGAGATTATAGGTAAGGCTTTTGACTTACTAGAAAAAAATTTTCCTTATGGTAGTGATAGATCAGAAGATTATCCAAGGAAACAGAAGTTATTACCACATTTAGAAGCATTTTTGTCACATTTGGATGATTGGTTGGCAAGAAAACCTGAAGATAAACAGAAAATAGAAACAAGCTATCTTGAAGTATTATTAGGATTGATGGCTAATGGATATGCAAACTTTGGTGATTATAGAAGAATGAAGGAGTTGCTTGAACGGGCTTTAGAAATCAAAGAGAAACATTATGGTCGTGATCATGTTGAATTTGCTACAACACTTGAAAACTTAGGAAACGCTTATGGGTTTTTGGATGATCCTAATAAATGCAAGGAGTTGCTTGAGCGAGCTTTAGCAATCCTTGAAAAACATTATGGTCCTGATCATGTTGAATTTGCTAGAACACTTGGAAACTTAGGACTCACTTATGGAGCTTTAGGTGATCCTAATAAACAAAAGGAGTTGCTTGAATGGGCTTTAGCAATCAAAGAGAAACATTATGGTCCTGATCATTTTGAGGTTGCTAGAACACTTGAAAACTTAGGAAACGCTTATGGGACTTTAGGTGATCTTAATAAAACAAAGAAGTTGCTTGAACGGGCTTTAGCAATCCAAGAGAAACATTATGGTCCTGATCATGGGACAATCGCTATCACACTTGGAAACTTAGGACTCACTTATGGAGCTTTAGGTGATCCTAATAAACAAAAGGAGTTGCTTGAACAGGCTTTAGCAATCCAAGAGAAACATTATGGCCCTGATCATTTTAAAGTTGCTAGAACACTTAAAAATTTAGGATTCGTTTATAGGGATTTAGGTGATTTTAATAAAGAAAAGGAGTTGTTTGAACAGGCTTTAGCAATCCAAAAGAAACATTATGGTCCTGATTATTTTGAAGTTGCTAGAACACTTGTAAACTTAGGAAACGTTTATGGGATTCTTGGTGATTTTAATAAACAAAAGGAGTTGCTTGAACAGGCTTTAGCAATCCAAGAGAAATATTATAGTCCTGATCATTTTGAAGTTGCTAGAACACTTGTAAACTTAGGAAACGTTTATGGGATTTTTGGTGATTTTAATAAAACAAAGGAGTTGCTTGAACGGGCTTTACCTATCCTTGAAAAACATTATGGTCCTGATCATTTTGAGGTTGCTATGGCAATAAAATTATTTACTCAAGCAAAAAAAGGCGATCTACAAAAGGTTGAAGATTATATAAAAAAAGGTGCAGTTGTTAACGCTAAAGACAAGGATGGTAGGACACCATTACACTATGCAGTACAAGATGGTTACAAGGAAATTGTTGAGATTTTATTAAAAAATGGAGCACATTATGATGTAAAAGATTCAAAAGGTAGGTCACCGCTGGATCTAGCAAAGTCTAGTTCTAGTATTAAAGTTCTACTTGATTGTATTGATAATTTATTTAAAGCTGTTCAAGGTGGTACAAAAGATGAAGTTGATTCTTTATTAGAAGGAAAAGATTCTGACACACTTAAAGCGATTTTGAATGCTAGAAACACTGATAATAAAACACTTCTACAAGTTGCTAGTGTTAATAAGCAAAGAAGAGATATTGCAGACTTTCTTCTGAACAAATTAAAAGTTGCTCGATTTCCTAGTCAGCAGGAAGAAGCTACACATCAAGAAGGTGAGATTTCAGCTAAGGAATGCCTACCAAGCACAAGTCATAGGAAGAAAAGAGAAGCTGAAAATGAATGTTTATTTACGTGGGAAGATGTGGATGAGTTTAATGAAGAAAAAGATGAAAAAAGAAGTTTAAGCAATATTGAAATAGATAGTGAAAAGTTTATAAGCTACGTTAAAGATCTGCCACAGGAAAAACGTGATCAGCTAATTCAGCTGGCAGGTGAGGTTAAGGTTACAGGTCAATCTCAAGGTTTAATTAATAAGCTTATTAGTAATCAAAAATTCATGAATCATTTAAATAAAGTAGGAATGGTTTCTGGTATCACCATGCATGGAATGATGGGCAAGGCAACTCTAGCTTCTTTTCTTAATCATGATTATGAAGGTGTTGCAATTAATCTAGGCTTTATTGCCGGTGGTCAAGGATTTGCTAAAGTTGCTGAAGCTGCATCTTTTAAGGGGCTTAAACTGGCTTCAGAAGGAAAGTTGTTACTTGGTAAATCTTTAAGAGCAGCGTCTCCTTTTCTTGCTCGTGGAACTTCTGCTTTTATTATCTATGATCTAG
The DNA here is from genome assembly GCF_014534705.1 of Wolbachia endosymbiont of Pentalonia nigronervosa. Lineage (GTDB taxonomy): Bacteria > Pseudomonadota > Alphaproteobacteria > Rickettsiales > Anaplasmataceae > Wolbachia. The sequence goes on from NZ_JACVWV010000033.1 coordinate 3,518, forward strand.
TAAACCAGGTAAAAGCATTTAAAAATGGTACGAAAGAAGCACTTGTTGGTGTAGTAGGAGACAGCATTTACCTGGGAGTTGATTCTGCAGAGATTGGTATAGAAATTGCTGAAGCTTTTGAGGTATTAGAAGGAGTATCAAGTGTTACTGGACCTATTGGGGCTGTAATTGGAGCGGTAGTATTTGTTGGAACTGATGTTTACATGGCAGTAAAGAGGGTTGATAAAATTGATCAACTTATTCATCTAACTGGAAAAGAGAGGTTTGTTGAAGATTTACGTGCATTTATAGGTATGCAACCTGAACAATATATAAAAGAATTAATGGAGGAAAAACAACTTTATAACCAATTAGTTAAGCAAGGATTTGAGTATTTAAAACAACATAGTGATATTCAAAGCTATGTTTTTCCTATTGGTCAGAAAGTAGATTTAGATAGTACAGTACTACTCGATAGAAAAAGAACCGATATAAAATGGAGTAGAGTAAGACCAGATAATCCAGATGAAGGTCAGGTATTTTGTGTACCACAAGGAAATTATGAACCTGCTCCAAGTTATGGGTCATATTTATGTAAAAATGCAATTGGTTTATCTGCGAATAAAACAGGAAATCATACTCTAATCAGCTTAGAAGAAGGTAAAGATTATGCAAAAGGGTTTTTAAACAGCCAAAACATCTTTGTCGTGAATAATGGATCTAAAGAATATTATGGAGGAAATAAAGATGATATATTTGTTTTACAGGCAGATTTTGTTAATGGGTATTTATCTGGGGAAGGAGGAGTTAATACCTTAGATATTACATCATTTGCTTTTAAGGAAGAACCATTGAATATTCAATTAGATATAGGAGAAATAGCAGACTTTTCCCGCAGTAACTGGTTAAAAATTTGTGAGATGAATAAAATTATAGGAAGAAAAGATAAGGCAGAGACAATAACAGTTTCATGTGATGGTTGTAATAGTAATGTAAAACTGATAGATGGTCAAAGTGGTAAAAAAGAAATTAAAGATAGAATAAACATAATGGATGACAGCTGTAATTATCAGATGCAAATAATAGTAAGGTCTAATACTGTAGTATACAATCGAGCATTAAAAGGAAGCTTTAATTATGTAGTACCATTAAACAATAGAGGGAGTGCAGAGCTTAGTTTTATTTATGGGCCTGAAAGGTTTGATGTAAACAATAAGTTTTGGTTTGCATATGAACCAGTTGATATAAAAAGTATCGATGTGAAATATGTAAATGTTTTTAACAGGACTGAACATGAAGTAAAATTCAATTTTATCAAATCTGATAAAGAGTTTAATATAACTATCTCCTATCCAGAAAATCCTTTATACATGCTCGGGAATAATGGTGAAATAAGAATAGGGAGTAAAGATAACTTGTATATGCTACAAAATAGTAATGAATCTGCTGAAGAAATTATCAGGAATTATTTACCTATAGCAAATCGACTAAGTAAGATGTCATTCTTTATACAATCACTTCTAAGTAATGAGACAGTTGTAATAGGAAGTGGAAACTATGAGGTAATACATAATAATCCACAGCATAAAAGTCATTTAGTGGGAAATGGTGGCGAAAATGTATATGTAATTGACTCTGAGGATGATAAATTTCCAGAGGTTATTATTCATGATATTGATGAAGAGAGTTCAATAGATACGATTGACTTAAGAAATGTAGTAAAAAAAGGAAAAGGTAGTTTTGAATTACAAGTAATTAGATCTGAAAATGATTTATTATTAAGAGCAGCAGTAGAAAAGCAAGTAGGAGATGCATTGATAAAAGATGAGTATTTTACTGTGAGATTAAAAGATGGAGTTGAGAGATATAACAAGACTCACGTGATAGTAGAAAGTATTCCTATGAGAATCAATGTTGACAATAATGAGTGGAGTTTAAGACCACAACCTTTAATATTTAAAAAGGATAAAGAAGTTATCATTGTAACAAATCAAGATATAGAAGAAAATACAAAATTAATAACACCTAGAAGAGCAGGAAACTATACATTTGTTCGTGATCATGGTAGTGATCTAATAATAACTAATGCTTTTAACACACAAGATGATCTATGTACGATAGTGCTCAGTAAGTTTTATGTAGAACCTAAAATGGAAACATTATCAATAAAGTTTGCTGATAAAGAAATAGTCTTGAAAGAGAATTGGGAAGAAATAAGTAAAGCAAAGTACTTAAGTTCTATAAAGAGGGAGCATCAGGATAAGGTGTATAAGGAAGTATTTGGAAGTAAAAACATGACACCAGAAGTTATGATGTTATCTGACCAACCTGTAATGCATAGACATAGGCATGAACATAGTAGGTACCACATTAGAAATCGTAGAAGTGAGGACATAATAAGTAGTGGCACAAGACCATCTACATGGATAAATGATTTGTTTAGTTGGGTGAAAAGTTCTGTAGGTGGGTTATTGTATTCTAGGGCTGTTTTACCTGAAGAAACATCAAGTACTACAAATTCAATCTCACAAGTTGATGCACCTATAGATGTCAATAGTACGATAATGTTACTTGATATATTGGTAAGAAAAATTACAGGTCAAAAGTATGTTTCTACAACAGAGCAATCTGTTTCTTCCCAATCCTTACTAGAGGCACAAGCTAATGCACTAAATATTACAAATGAATTTGAGAAAGTAGTAAAGCAAGCTGCATCAAAAAGTGAAATATCAATACATCGATTAAATATTAATTTCATGAAAATACATGATGAGATTACAGAAGAAATTATAGGTGGTAAATTTAATGAGATTTCAGGAATTTTAAAATCGCATATAGAGAAAGCATGTCCTGATAGAGAAGCAGGGTATCCTGGTAAGTTAAGTCCAAAGAAGTTTGATAAATTTAAGGGTGAACTTAATAAGGGACTAGATGCAACACTAAAGCAATCAAAGCAAGAGATATTACATAGCAAAGATAGTAAATTAGAAGTTAGTAACGTAAAAGGAAGCTTGAAGCCTAGAAGTGATTTAAATAATACTTACATTCAAGGTTATTTAACTCAAGCTAGGGATGTAAGGCTAGGATAATTACTTTAATTTTTGAATCTCATCTACAGAAAGGCCGGTGATTTTAGAGATAACATCAATAGACACGTCGGCCTTAAGTGTATAGTCCAGAGATACAGCTAGATAATAGGCAGCAAATAGTTAACAGTAGTAATCAGAAGCAAAGTATGGCTAACGAAAAAAATACCTCCATCTTCACTTAACAGAATTGCTGTAGAATCTGTAAATAATAAGAAAGGGATCACTTTTGGAGGTTAAGTTGTTTAATTTCGTCTAGTGAAAAGCCGGTGATTTCAGCAATAACATCTATAGAGATACCGGCTTTAAGTGAATTTTTTGCAACTTCAATTTTACTTTTTTCACGGCCAATGAGGATGCCTTCTTGTCTACCTTCTTGTCTACCTTCTTGTCTACCTTCTTGTCTACCTTTGTGAGTAGCATCATCGAGTTTTTGTTCTAAAATAGCAGCTTCTTTCTGTAAATCCATTAACCTTTCTTCATAAGCTGCCAGGTCCTTCTTATGCCAATGAAACTTGTCTAATTCATCATAAGCTAGCTTTATTATTGGAGATTTTTCTGCTATTTTTCTTAAATCTTCATCAGTAGTGTCTTCAGCATATTTGAAGAAAAATAGCCAACGATCTACGACATTTTCTAGCTGTTCTTCTCTACTCTTAGGAAACTTTGGCAACTCAATGAAAATAAATTGAAAATCTTGTAAGTCATGTTCATTAGTTTTTTCATCTCTTGTGGTATGGCTAGAGATATAATCAAGTTTATCAGGAAATAAAATACAATTAGAAATAGCAATAAAGAAAACCTTCTTTAAATCAAAGTACTTACTAGCTTTATCAGCCTGCCTTGAATAAGCTTTAGCAGCATAAAGTTGAGCACGTTTTTCAAAGCCTTTATCGCGAGCAAGCTGCATTTCGATCACGTACCTGGCTCCAGTAGAATCTCTACAGAGGACATCAACAATACTTTGCTTATCAGAGGCAATTTCAGGATCCATAATGGTGCTAAGGAATTCCACTTCTTGTATAGTATTTATTTCAGTAAACCCTAAAATATCATTGAGAAAATGGATAAGGATATTCTTATTTTTTTCAGTGCCGAATATTTTTTTAAAAGTCAAATCTAATTTTGGATCAAGAAACTTCGAAAGAGCCATAATCAAGGTAAGTTAAAAATCATTAATGATTATACTAAATTTTGAAGGAATGTTCAACTTCTTTATTTTTTAAGTTTTGAATGAAAAAAAATGGCTACCAGAGATCACCTTAGAATCGCATTTCATACTTTAGACGTATAACATCTTTTTATCAATCCCTCTGTAAAGCGCCTTAAAAGGCTAAGAAATGAATACTATGAACTTAGCAGCTGTAATGGCCATTAAGAACCCCTTTTTGGTGCAAGAACCTACGAGCATAAAAGCTCAACCGAGCATTAACCTCTCACATCCTAAAGAAAACATATTTCAGTGTATGAAGATGGAGCCTATTTTAACTTGTCAAGGAGTAGGCATTTAATATACTAGTTTTTAATGAAGGTAATAATTGTGCTAGCAGAACTTCTATATCAAACTTCCAAGCAGCTGGATGATCTTTGAGTTGCTTTGTAGTAATACTTTTTAATTGTAGCATCTTTTAGCTTTCTATTCATATGCTCAACTTGCTCATTTGTGCAAGGATGGCTGACTTTTGTAACCCTTTGACTATGCCATCACAAAAAAATGAATAAGAATATTCTTACTTGTATACAATAACTACAATAAATCAAACTCTACTACTCATCGTCATAGTCAGGATATTGTTCAGGGGCTTTTCCTTCTTCTTTTGTAACTTTTGGATATCTTTTTCCTGTTTCTGCTTCTATGATATCACAACATTCTACTAAAAATTCCCAATTATCACCATAATCAAAAAGAAAAATCATTTTTTTACCTGGCTCAAAAACTTTATAGATATAAGAATTCCTGACACTTTTTTCATTAGGCATAATAGTCAAACTAGAATCAGTATCATAAAATAAAGTATACACTTCGTCACTTTTATAAAGATCCTTTATATTGCTATAAAAGCCAAATGAATGATCTAGCTCAAAATTAAAAGCGCTCACAATGGTTTCTGCAAATTTATAAAGACTAGATGAACCAAGCAGTTCCATTTCACGATAAATTTTTTTATCTAGAGAAATTTTAAATAGGTATACCCTTTCTTTTTTATTCATCTAATTTATTTTTAACTTACACTGAATTAACTAATAGCAAAAAATAACATTCTGTGCAAGCTTTTATATGATCTTCAGCATAAAAATAAGTCACTAAAATCACTTTTTCCAGAAATTCATTGTTTTTATACAAATATGGCGTTTTATGATTAGTCAAGTATCTTTAAGAAGCTAATGTATTTTCCATATAAATAAAACTTCAACAAATGACTTGTCTTTCCAAAATAGATGAGCCCCATGCGAAACAAGAGAAGATGAGTTAAATCAGTAAGAAATCTCCAATGCAAAAGTTGTCAAAATCCGCGCCTCAAGTTCTGAGATACTATTGCCATTTCCTTCTACTAAAATTTTATACAGTCCTTTATTGTCTCTATAATGATGGAATAGGACATGCTGGGATCATATTCCTAAAACACATTTAAAACCCTTGATTTTTACTTACCCACCTAGATAAGCAGCTTCTTTCATACTTTCTCTATTAGTAAGCAAAGGTTGCTCTAAGAATGTGCCAGGCTTATGTTCTACTGTGTAGCACTCAAATTTGATATCACCATACCTTGGAGATGTGCAATGCCAATACAATAGCCCATCTATCATGTACTCTATATTTTTTATGAATTTTTCTAAATCAGGATTATTAGGGAAATATGATGTTAGTTTTAATTCAGCTTCTCTGATTTTAATCACTCGATTATTTATTTTCTTTACTACTTTGTCAATTGATTCTTGGAAAGAGTGCTTTCTACATTCAACAAGCACAAAATTCATTTTTTCATCATCAACAATTTCTTTCCTCAAGGATAGAACATCATTATGTATCCCAGGAAGTGTACTAACCATTTGGCGATAATATCTCTGGAAAAAAGGGTGTCCTCTTATTTCCGCAGAAAGGATAGTACCTAACGATAAGCTAACGGCCTCTATGACAGGAGAAACACCTACATCAAAAGAACGTAAAAATAGAAAATCATCTTTTGTATAAGGAATATCACGATATCTATCAGGAGTATTAAGATATTCTTCTTCCCATTTATTAGCTCTTACATAATTAACAAGCTCCTGCATAAAATAATGTACATCTGTTTTACCCAAAGCTTGCTTACAAGTTTCTGAAAAGGCTACACAAGAAGTTTTAAATATAGGATCCAATGTAGTATATTGAGATACCGTAATATCCTTTTCACCATACTCCTTGATAATGAAAGCAATAGCCTCTACTACTTGTTGTATCACTTTCAGGTGAAGATTTGGGTTATCTTTATTTAAATTCTTAAACTTACATATAGCATCATCAAGAAGGAATGCTGCAACGTTAAAATAAAAAGATAACTTTAAGTCTTCTGGAGCGACACCTGGGGCACCATAAGAAACAACACCAGGAATATTGCATTTTTCTGATACTGTGCAATACTCCTCCAGCTCTATCTCACCAATCCAATTATCTCCTATTTCACTAATCCAATCATTAGCTAGTTCTTTGACCTGTTCTACACTCACTGGTGGAAATTCTCCGTAGCGGTTTACAAGCAAAAAGTGACCTTGTACTTTTGCTTTCCCATATTTTCCGCTTTCTACCTCCCCAGCATCAAATTTTAATGCAATATCCTTCCCAAAACTTTCCGGATGATTTAGCTCTCTACCTACTTGATAATTTAATTGACTGCCTAACTCATAAGATTTCATAAACCCTCCTTCTATTAATTATGCATAAAAAAACCACTAGACACTGAGAATTGACAATAGCTTTGAGTTTTTGTGGTAAGTCTTTATATCACTACTATATGCTTATCCTAGAGTAGACGAACTTATTCATAAAGCAACTTTTTTTATAAGAAGTGTTGTCTTTAAGTGACCATTTTGAAACCCAAATTCTGGGTTGGAGGTAAAAAGAGCAAGAATATCAATAGTTTATAATTTTAGTTTTGTGATAAAAAAATTGAAGGTGAGTTGTCCAATAAAATTGGTAAGAAGTTCCCAATTTAACAGTAGACCTTCTGCGAAACAAAGAAATAAACGTCAAATTCTCTTTGGGGGGTATAAAAACCTATCCCATGTGTGACTTTGCTTCTCTACAACGCTCTAAACAAGAAAATTTTTTAAAAAATACGAAAGAAATCTTCCAAGCTAAGTTTCACGTTTTGCAGAAGGTCTAGTGATATAATTTATAATGATGGAATAGGGGACCATACACCTAGTAGCAATAGCATGCAGATGAAGCCCATTTTAACTTGTCACAGCGTAGGAATTTAATATACTAGCTTTCAATCAGGGTGCCAATATGCTAATAAAATTTCTATCAAAAACTTCCAAGCAGCTAAAGGAGAATTGTGAATTATTGAGTAGAGAGGAAAAACAAAATCTTTATAGCGAAGTATTAAATAAAATTAAAAATACGCCTAGAGATTCAAGAGAAGGCATAGACCAGCTAAAGAAATTGAGTAAAATGGCTGTTGCGATAGAAGAAACTACAGATAGTAAATTGCTAGAAAAGTTTAAAGATGATCATCCGTTAAGAGAAGTCAGTATTGCCTATGTTTCTGGAGGAGCTAAGAACTATTTATTCAGCCTTAGTAATTCATCAGAACTGTATGATTTGGAAGAGGATAGAGAAAAAGCAATTTATCAGGCAATCAAATCAAATGATAGGGAGTTAATAAAACATCTGTTAATGGTTCTTGTATCTGGAGACATTAAGATTGAGTTTTTTAAGGAATTAGAGATGTTACTGTCTGAAGCATATGAAAAATTAAAGGTAAATTTATCACAGGATATGAAAAATTATCTAGAAAAGAATATAAGTTTAAAACGTTTTGTATGTGGTAATGTTGATGTATTAACGGCAAAACCTGTAGATGTACGGGCAATGATAAACCTGTTTATAGTTCAATCTGGAGAAAATTATAAAATAGATGAGTTATTACTGAGCAAGATAGCAGAAAGTTTAGAAGAAGGGGAATTACGCTCACAAATAAATCAGATGATAGAGACACTAAAAAAACATGAAAGGTTTGCAGAATTGGAATACAAAGTAAGAAGGTTAAAATCCGAACTAGCAAGAGGAGAGAGCAAATATTCGGCTGAGGTTATGAAATCAAGCATAGAAGAACGAGAAAGAAAAATGAGAGAGATTGGGGACAAAAGCAACCAAGTAATAAAGGAAAGGGAGGAGCTATTATCAAGATTAAGCAACAGTTCAAATAGAAGAAATTAGTGTGCGAATTGGCAGAAAGAGCAAACTATAACGTAGGACAACAAGTAAGAAGTTGTAGATTAGCAAAGGGGTATACCCAAAAAGATTTAGCAGAGAAAATCGGGGTAAAATACTGGGTAATACTGCAATACGAAAAAGGGAACCGTAGAATTCCAATCGAAAGGTTATATGCTATAGCAGAAACATTATCAGTAAGTGTTATAGACCTCATTCCTGTATCAAATAAAAAAGAGTGTTTTAAGGAAGAAGGAAAAGAAATATTAAACCTAGCAAGAAAATATAAAGGAATTAAGGATCAAGAATTACGCGAAATACTGTATTTATTAACTAAATTCATCCGTGTGAGTGAGGAAAAAAGTGGAAAAGCGGTGAAAATAGAAATAGCAAAGGGTTTGATTAAAGTGGGAGTATCGGTTGATGTGATTTCTCGAGCAACTAACTTATCTATAGGTGAATATGAAGAGAAAAAAAATCCCATTGATTCGATAACGTACAAAATAGGGCAAAGGGTAAAAGAGTGGAGGTTGAGAAGAGAATATACCCAAGTAGATTTAGCGAGCAAAGTTGGCATAGCAAGTCAAAGGATATATGAATATGAACAAGGTCGATCTACTGCTTTACTTGAAACGTTGGACGAAATAGCAAAGGTATTATCAATTAGTATGAAAGATCTACTTCCTGACTCGATAAAAGATGAGGATAGTGAAGCAGGAAGAGAGTTATCAAACTTTATAGAAGAATACAAGAAGATTGAAAGTCAAGAGTTACGAGATATGCTAATCAAGTCTTTATTTGAAGGCATAAGGATGTGCGAAGAAAAAGTCAGAAAAGCAGAAAAAACCAAAGTAGCAAAGAATCTAGAGAAAGCAGGAATTTCTGTTCTCGCAAACAACAGCCAGATAAGTTTTAAATAAGATTAGCAATGATTAATATCATTAGTATTTTGATAAAAAAATAAATAAATAAAAAATTGATTTGACTTCCAGCAAAATAGATGGCCTTATGACGACCACTGCTAAAAAAAAATAGCAGTAAATAATTAAAAATAAATAGTAACTAATAAGAGGTGTATTTTATGAATAATGAGAATAAAAGTAAAAATCGTAGAGAAGAAGTAGAATTTAGAGCATTAGAAAGCAACGGAAAAGCGCTACTTGATCGTGAAGTGATAGAAACGTTTTTAAGTGCAGTACATGACAGGGAAGAGGCGCAAATTATAGCTGAAAGGCTAATGGATAGTTTTGGAATAGGAGGAATTTTAGGACAGGAAATGGATGACCTGAAAACTATAGAAGGAGT
>NZ_JACVWV010000034.1 GCF_014534705.1 Wolbachia endosymbiont of Pentalonia nigronervosa
AGGCAAAAAAGTTAAAAGAACTGGGTGAAATGTGGGAGAATTTATTTCCAGTAAAACAGGAAGAGATAATCAAGCAATTGGTTAAAACAGTGTGGATAAGAGAGGAAGGAATAGAGCTAAGAGTAAAAGTAAAAGACCTAAAGGAGCTATCGTATGCCTATGCAGCTTAAAGAAGGAGAGATATTGTTGGGCAAGCAAAGAGAAAGTACAGCAAGGATGGAAATAAGAAATGGAGAAATTGCTCTATTTAGGCAGCTCAAGTTAAAGAAAAGCGTGGGTAGATGCATGATACTGGCGCCGGAAGACGAAAAAAATGATAAGAAAGATAGCACACTACTGAAAGGATTAGTAAGAGCATATCTGTGGCAACGTCAAATAAAAGAAGGAAAATACGCAACAACAAGGGAGCTTTGTACTGAAATTAATGTACGACATATACAGCGTATTTTACGATTAAATTACCTGGCTCCAAGGATAAAAGAGGATATTCTAAACGGAACCCAGCCAAAATATCTGAAATTAGCGGATTTAAAGAAAATACCACTTTTATGGAGTGAGCAGTTTGAAAAGTTTTATGATGTGTGAAGTGGCTATCAATATAAATTTAACACTTTCAAAAAGCCTAAAAGTGGTATAAGATGAAACTTTGAAAAGAAGTATACATTTACCCTCTTTCTGAAAAAACTTGCTGTATGGTCCCGTAATGACTCCTTAAATGATGATGATAATATACCATTATATAGTGGGACTGTGCATATATTTAAGTTTTATTAAGCGGTTCAAAACGGGCTTGAAAAAACCGTAAAAAGGTTGGTTCATAACTCATACGTAACCCGCAAATACCATACGCATCAAGTTAAGGGCAAATTCAGGAAATTTAAGGCAACTGAGCTTACCAAGAAAAAGCTTCTCTTTAGCGTGACAAAAAATTCAATTATTTACTTTCTCTAAACCGCAAAAAATGTCCTACCTTTTAGAGAAAAACAAGTGAAAGTTAATAGATTATGTAAAGAAAATGGTAATTTTGGGGAAAATAATTAGGTATGAAATGCCGTATGTATGTGGGTAAAAACAAGCTATTATTGGGGGTTTTTGCCATACTAAAACTAACTTAGAGAGGAGTTTGCAACTACGGGTAAATGGGCCAAGCGATACAAAAAAAACTTATTCTCGGAATCGTTATGCAAAATAGCCAAAATCAGCCATACTGGATTACTTTTTAGTAATTTTTGTTTATATGAAAGTATATACGTGCGTGAGAATAGAGAGTAAAAATGGTTAAAATTTTATCAATATTGATTATAATTCAAAGTTAAAGTAAACATGAACTCTTTTACTATGACTATGACAATATAAAATTTTGTTGCATTAAAAAATAAGGCAAACTTATAGTGAAGATATAATAAAATATTTTTCATCAATAAATCATGTGATCTCTACAAAGCCAACTTTTTAGTTTAAAAAGACGAACTAGTTGAGGGAGTTTCTTAGAAGAAGAAGGATTGTTAAAGATGCTACAGTTAAGAAATACTACTACAAAGCAGCTTGAAGAGCATCTTTATAGTTTCTACAATTATGCAAAACGGCTTAAAACTCTTAAGGGTCTTACACCCTTTGAATTTATATGTTCTCAGTGTTCCTGATACTTAATCCTCACCATCACACTCTGGAACTATATTGGTAGAAAAATTCTATATAAAACTTTTGATATTAGCATATTCTTGTTTATTTAGGTATGTACCAAAAAGATGTATTGCTACATTAAATAAATTTCATCATACTACTACTGAAATAAGTTTATATTAGGGAAGGGTTATGCATATATCTAAACAACGGGTCAGTTTTTATCAAGAAGATAAACAGTTTTTATCACGTTCCTACACATCAAAAGAAGAGTTTGTAAGAGAATATAAAAGGTTCTACTATCGAAAAGCAAAAGCTGAAGGACTTTATCTCCTCGTTTTAACTGAACTGGAAAAGGCAATATTAGAAGGTAATGTTGATAATTTTAAAAGCTCTAGTAGGTTAATTGATTATATCAATAACATAGAAAGTCAAGCAACATTGAAGACTTACTATAATGATACAGATAATCCTATTAAAATAACTAATTTAGTTATTCTAGCTTGTAAACATAATAGAGTTGAAATTCTAAAGTACATATTTAGTAATAGTAAGATTCTAAACAATTTATCTATCAATGTTAGAAAGGATGCTATAGCGCCAGATGATAAGGATGAAACATGTCATGATGCATTTTATTATGCTATACGTTCAGGTAATGCTGAACTTCTTGATACACTCATTAATAAATGGCCAGGTGATTATTTTGCTGCTCGTTTGGGAGAATTGGATGAAATTCTTTCAATAGCTTACGAAGAATTAAAACTAAAGAACGTACCATTGTCAGAAGAGATAGAAATTTTTGTTGAAAATAAGTTAATAAATCTCCGCTTTTTTTCTAATAGTTCTGGACAAATTCAGAATATTAAGGCTTCTTTTAATAGTATCAAAGAACGAATTAAGTTAGTACTTGAGAACATTAGCTTACTAAAGGTAGAGTATTCAAATGTAGAAGAAGTAGATGAAAAATTCTTATTTATAGCAAAGTTCGTTGCACAAAATATTCATATACTAAAGCGGCAATTAAAATCAACTTACGATAGGTTACCTTGGGAAGAGGTAGAATTCTGTCTAATCGCTTTCATTAGTTCCAAAATAAGCCGTCAAGAGATAAATCTAATTTACAATTCCATATTGACCAAGGAAAAGATACTACTACACTTGGAAAATTTTGCTACAAAGCTTGAAAAAATTAAAATAAATGAAGCAGATGTTAATAGCAAACTTCCAAAATTAAAACGTAAGGAAGCAGTCATAAATATTGTTAGCAATTATCCTCTCTTTGAGAAGTTATATAATGATTATGAACAAGTCAAAGATATTTACTCCTTAGAAAAAATAGCTAACCACATTGAGTTAGCATTAACAGTCAATCCTAGAGAAGAAGAAAGTCGATTAATTATTGCAAGAGTATTACAAGTTACTGGAGAATATTTAAAAAATACTTTAGAATCTCCTAGCATATCCGACAACATGAAAGAGATTTTGCTATCTTCAAAATTACAAAAAAATACAGGAGAAGTTGTGAAATCATTTCGCAATGTATTGTCACATTTTTATTCACTAAAAAAAAGGATAGAAATCGAAGAAAGTGAATACTCTGATTATTTTTCCAATGTTCAAAATGATCTTAAGAAAATTAAGGTAGAAATTACTAATCTTCGAGAAGAGAGTAAGGCTAAAGCAATTAAAACGTTCTTAAAACAAATTACTGAGAGTGAAAATCTGAAAGCAGCTGAGAAATTAGCTGATATTCTTATTAGTGTACTGCCTGATTTAAAGGAAATAAAACTAGAAAATATAATTGATACAAAAGAATTTATAAAGCTTAAGGGCTTAATTGATGAACTAGATGAAAAAATTAATGACAAAACACCATGTGAAAGTAAGTTGTTTGATCAAATTAGAAAAATAATCAATTCAGAAGAAACAAGATTAAAAGATACTCAAAAGAGTTATGCAAGTCAAATTTTTAACATAGCAAGTATAGGAGACTATGTTAATCAAATCAGCAGTGGCAAAGGTCATAAAACAATGAAGTATGTAAACACTATAGATATAAAATCGGAAATACAGTTTGAAAATTTTAAAGATATTTTACAGTTAATTTATAAAATTCATGACAGTGTCAAACCAAGAACACATTCTAGCAAATTTGATGAAATTAAGAATTTAATTAATAAGATTTCTTACACTATAAGGTTGGAGATAGGAGGAATTAAAGGGATAGAGATACTAAAAAACAGAATGACTGAAGATAAAGAAGAAGGCTCTCCTATCAAACAGAAAGTTAAGGATACTAAAGCTAAAGACTGTTTGGATAAAAGATTAAATACACTAAGAGATGTTTTAAATGCTAATGGATTATTGGACGACTCAAATCTGATAGAGAAGTTTCCTTGTTATAAGAAGAATAAAGAATTACAATTAGTAGTAGAAATTCTTGTTCTTGATATAGTAGAAGTTTTACAGCATCTTGGATACTTAGAAAATAATCTTCTGTTTTTAGATAAATATTCTCCTCTGTTAATTGGAAGGTGTTTTCGTAACCACTTAGCACATGGCAACGCTCTAATTAATGTTTTGCAATTTAATACATCAATAGTAATTATTTCTAATGCCTTAAAATTAATTAAGGAAGAAGAAAAATTGGCTACAAGGAAGATTGGTCATTCAATATTAGATAATCTTTCTTACTTAAGAGATCGTTATATTTATAATCTAAATATGGTTACTAACCAGCAAGAGATGTTTAAAGTTGCAGGAAAAGGCGATCTTAATAAAGTAAAAGATTGTATTAGTAAAGGAGCAGATATAAAGGCTAGAGACATTAACCAATGGACTTTGTTACATTTTACTGCTGCTGGAGGTAGTTTAGAAGCAACTAAATTTTTCTTAGATTATGATTTGGATATTAATGCTAAAGATATTAAAGACCAGAAACCTTTACATATTGCTACTTCTTATGGGAAAATAAATATTGTAGAATTTTTTATAAAAGAAAAAGGGTTATGTGTTGATGATCTTGGGAATGATGGAAGAACACCATTACACATAGCAGCTAAAAGTGGTCATAAGGATATAGTAGAAATTTTATTAAAACACAAATCCAATGTTGAAGTTAAAGATATAAGCGATTTGATACCATTACACTATGCAGCACAAAATGGCCATCAAAACATCGTTACACTCTTCTTGTTAAATAAAAAAAATACAATTAATTCTGTCGGTGGTGGTGGTTGGACACCTTTACACTTTGCAGCCTATAATGGTCACTTAGAAGTAGTTAAGACTTTACTTAAAGAGAAAGCAAATGTTAATGCTAAAACGAATGAGGATGATACACCATTATCATGTGCAGCTCAGCAAGGTTACGTAGAGGTAATGAAAACTTTACTTACACATGGAGCAGATATTAATAATCAGTCTTTTGATGGCTTAACACCCTTATACTCTGCAGTTTTACATAGCAATTTAGAGGTAGTTAGAATCCTACTTGAAAAAAAAGCGAAGGTTGACATTTTAGGTAGTAATTGGATACCTTTGCATGCGGCAGCACAACGTGGTTATTTTGATATAGTTAATGCTTTACTTGCAAATGGTAGTAAAGTTGACTATCTAGGAAGTAATAATGTTACAGCGCTACAGTTGGCTGCAAAGCATGGTTACCTGGATATTGTTCAGCTTCTAATAGATAACAAGGCTAACGTCAATAAGGCTAATGGAAGCGGTTATACATCCTTACATTTTGCAGCAAAGGGTGGTTATGATAAGGTAGTTGAAGCTTTACTTGTGAAGGGAGCGAAGGTTCAGGCTAAAACAATTGATAATACTGTTACACCTTTGCATTTTGCAGCAAGATATGGCCATGTGCAAGTGGTAAAAATTTTAGTTCAAAATGGATCTAATGTTGATGCTAAAGCTTTAGATGGTTCTACACCTTTATGCTATGCAGCAGAACATGGCTATGATGAAGTAGCTAAAGCTCTACTTAAAAAAGGAGCAAAAGTTGATGATCCGGATAATAATAAGTGGACACCTTTACATTATGCAGCACACGATGGTAGATTAGATGTAGTTAACACTTTACTTGCAAATGGAGCAAATGCTAAGACAAAAACAGGTCAGAATAATACATCTTTACACCTTGCAGCAGGAAATGGTCATCTGGAAATAGTCAAAGCCTTACTTAAAAAAACAGGTATTAATACTAAATCCAGCAGTGGTACACCTTTACAGTGTGCAGCAGACGGTGGTCATTTAGAAGTGGTAGAGTTTTTACTTGCAAATGGGGCAAATGTTAATGCTAAGGATGATGATAGCTGGACACCTTTACGGGTAGCAGTACAAAATAATCATTTAGAAGTAGTGAGGGTTTTGCTTGCAAGAGGAGCAAATGTTAATGCTATAGACAATGAAAGGTCTACCCCTTTACTTTTAGCAGCGCAACAAGGCTGTGTCAAGATAGTAGAAGCTCTACTTGTTGGGGGAGCAAATATTAATATTTTAGGAAGAGATAATATTACACCATTGCACGTAGCAGCAACAGTAGGTCATGAGTATGTAATTAAAACCTTATTAAATAATGGAGCTCGTATCAACGCTGAGTCTCATAGTGGCATAACACCATTATATTTAGCTGTTAAAAATGGTCACACGGAAACTGTTAAAACTTTATTAAAACAAGGAGCCAAGATTGATCTTGATAAAGGTGAAAAAAGTAACTTGTTGCATCTAGCAGTTGCAAAGGATTACAAGGAAATTATTGAGGTTTTACTGGAAAACAATAGCACTATTATTAATAGTAAGGCTGAAAATGGCTGGACTCCATTACATGTAGCAGCTGGAAGTAATCAAAGTGAAGTTATTGAAATTTTGTTAAGAAATAAAGCTAATGTTGATTCTAGAGATAGTGAGAATTACACTCCTCTATTTCTAGCAGTGCGGCTAGGTCATGTAAAAGTAGTAGAAGCTCTGCTTGCTGGAGGAGCAAATATTAATGTTTTAGGAAATATTCTAGGAAAAGATAATATACCCTTTGCTATTACACCATTACACTTAGCTATAGGAAAAGGCTATAAAGAAATGGTTGAAGTTATATTAAAAAACGGAGCTAATATAGATATAAAAGCTTATGATGGTTGGGCTCCTTTACATCTTGCTGTTCGTGAGGGACATCAGGATATAGTTGAAGATTTACTCACAAGAGGAGCAAAAGTTGATGTTGCTGATGATAATAGCCAAACACCATTACAATTAGCTGCAGCGAAAGGCCATGAAGGGATTACTAATATCCTTTTGAACTATAAAGTTAAAATTGATGTTAAGGCAAAAGATGGAGCTACAGCATTACATCGAGCTGCCTTTTACGGTCATGAAAATATCATTGAAATTTTATTAAATAAAGGAGCTAAAGTAGATGATGTTGATGAAGGAGCTTGGACTCCGCTTCACTGTGCTGTGCAACAGGGCCAGGAAAAAGCAGCAAAGGTTCTCTTATTAAAAGGAGCTAATGTTAATTTTGCTGACAAAGATGGCAGAACCCCTTTACACTGGAGCGCTCAGAAAGGTTACGAAAAAGTTATTGAAATCTTGTTGCAAAACAAAGCTAATGTTAACGCTACTGACAACCGACCTGGTATGGTACCACTACACCTAGCTAGTTCTAATGGGCATCTAAAGGCAGTTCTTGTTCTTCTAGGTGATAAAAATATAAACATCAATGCTATTGACTCAAGTTATAGAACATCGTTACATTATGCTGCATTTTTTGGTTATAAAGAAGTTATTAAGACCTTACTAAATAAAGGAGCTTATTTTGATGCTGAAGGTTACGATGAATCAACACCTTTACAAGATGCATCAGAAAAGGGCTATTTGGAAATTATGGAATTGCTAAAGCTAATTGAAAAGCTATTTAGTGCTATAAGAGATAATAATTACTTAGAAGTTCTTGGTTGTATTGAAAAGGGAGTATTAGTTAATAGCAAAAGTATTCATTTTGGAACACCATTATTTTGTGCTTCACTGAGAGGATATCCTAACATAGTAAATCTTTTATTGGAAAATAATGCAAATGTCAATGCTACTAATCAGGAAGGCATTACGCCATTGCACATTGCTGCTAACGTAGAAATTGTAAAATCCTTGCTGAAGTATGGTGCAATTTATGACATTAAAAATAAAGAAGGTAAAACACCGATAGATCTTTCTAAGGATCAAAGTGTTAATAATTTACTGAAGTTAGTCGAAGAATTATTTAAAGATGCAAAAAAAGGTAATGTTGAAATTATTAACAAATTAAAAGCAGTAAGGCCTGATGAGTTTTTAGCTGCAACAAATGCTCGTAATAGTCAAGGCCATAGGTTATTACAAGTTACTATAGTTAATAAACACAAGAATATCGCAAGTAAGTTGTTAGAAATGCTGAAAAAGCCAGGTCAAGCTCAATCACAATTTAGCCCTGAATGTGAATTGGATCAACTTGAAAAGCTTAAAGGTGCTGCAGAAGTGCATATCCGTTTTTCTGAGTTGTACCTTCCTATGCTGCGGAGCATGTCACAACCATATGGCTCGGAAAAGAATGCTTCTCCTTGGAAGACTCTTAAGGAAGGTTCTTATTACCTAGGAAATGCATACCGATTAGTTGAGGTATACAAAGATTGTGTACATGGTTCAATAGATAATAAAAGCATACAGTCAGTAAATGATATGCTAATAACACTAGAATTTGATCCAAAACACATAACGTCAGGGTATACAGATGAAGCTTATGGTGGGAAGGCTAAATGCTTCGTTTCTAAAGGACAGGGCAAAAAATATTATAAGTTATTACATAGTGAATTAAAGAAAGATGTAAGATCGTTCATAGAAATGGTTGAACTTAATATTGACATTCCTGTAAAAAGGTTTTTAGAATCAATCAAGCAGAGATCACAGTCTATTTTTTCTGAAAAATTACTTGATGCCATAAAAAATGACAATTCTTCAGCAGTTAAGAATTGCATCAAAGGTGGGGTAGTTGTAAACTTCAAAGATACCGATGGAAGAACACCATTACACCATGCTGTTAACAATGGCAACATAGGTATTGTAAACACTTTACTAGAAAGCGGAGCTGATCCTACTAGGGTTACTAGTAAAGGTAATACACCATTGCATATTGCTTCTCTAAAAGGCTGCAAAGAAATTGTTGAGGCTTTGTTAAAACATGTAAAACAAACGAGTTATGATAAATTAAGCAGTTTTATTAATGCTAGAACTACTGCTAAAGGTACCACAGCGTTACACGTTGCTACTAAAAATGGCTATTTTGAAATTGTAAGATTACTTTTTAATTACACGGCAGATCTTAATGTTAAAGATAAGAACAAAAAAACTCCATTAGACTTGGCCCAAGAGAAGTTAATTCAAGATCCAAAAAATAATGATCTTAAAGAAATTGTAAATATTTTAAATCAACAAAGCCAACAGATAAAACCTCTTAGCAATGCTAGTAAACCAGAAAGTCAGTTACCAGACAAAACAAACAATAAACCTAAGACTCATTTAAGTAGTGTAACAACAAGTGATAAATTAACAAAAACGAGGTTGCCAGATCATAAATGAAATTTTATTCTTGAAGGTCTTTGATTTCATTAATAGATAATCCAGTAAATTTAGCAATAGTATTAATGTCAACTTTATCAGAAAGCATTTCCCTAGCCACAGCAATTTTAGCCTGTTTTTCGCCTTCTTGTTTACCTTTTTCATGGCCGATGAGGATGCCTTCTTGTCTACCTTCTTGTCTACCTTCTTGTCTACCTTTTTCAGTAGCATCATCGAGTTTTTGAGCGAGAACAGCCTGTTCATCAAGAAGACGCTTTGTTTCCTGATCATAGGTTATAAGCTCAGCATCTGACCAGTTAAATCTATCTAATTCTTCGTACGCTTGTTTTATTATTAAATCACTGCCAACTATTCTATCTAAATCCTCTTCTCTTGTTTCTGCTGCGTATTTGAAGAAATAGCACCATTTTTCTACTATATTCTCTAGCTGATCTTCTCTAGTCTTTGGAAATTTCGGTAGTTCTATAAATACAAAGCAGAAGTCTTTCAAATTATGCTCGTAAGTATTTATATCCATAATAGAATGATATGATAAATACCCCTTCTTCTCTGTAAAAACTTCATAGTCCGCTATAGCAATGAAAATAATTTCTTTAAGGTTGTGATACTGATCACCCTTATTAGCCTGGCTTGCATAAGCTTTAGCAGCATAGTACTGGGCACGTTTTTCGAAACCTTTTGCTTTGGAAACCTGCATTTCGATTATGTATTGTGCTCCCTTCTCATCTTTGCATAATACATCAACAATACTTTGTTTTTTAGCAGCAATATCAGGATCTTGAATAGTAGGTAGGAACTCAACTTCTTGAATTGGGTTTAATTTCAATGGTGCTAATGTATCATTTAGCAAAATATCATTGAGGAAATTAATCAATATATCCTTGTTCTTTTCAGTACCAAAGATTTTCTTGAAAGCTATATCGTTCCTAACGTCAAGAAATTTGGAAAGTGCCATATCAAAAAGCTCCACAATTGTTAACAATTATACACTATTAATGCAAAATATTCAATAGTATAAAATGCAAATTTGTTATAATTCTATTTATAATGGTAATATAACATTCAATTTAAAGTATTAAGAGTATTAACTTTAGAGGTGACCCTCTCACATGACCGTAGAAAGGCATTCTAGACTTAATCGTCCAATATATACTCTATGTAAGTGCTTCTGTAGATGCCATTTAAACGCCAAGAAATGGATCTCTACTATTCTATCATATTTTTAACTTACAATCCTTAGAAATTAACCTAAAAAGCATTAACAATTATCCCAATTTTAAAGGAATGTTCAACTTCCCTATTTTTTAAATTTTGGATGAAAAAAATGGCTGCCAGAGATCACCTTAGAATCGCATTTCATACTTTAGACGGCTTGCATCTTTATTATCAATCCCTCTGTAAAGCACCTTAAAAGCCTAAGAAATGAATACTATGAACTTAGCAGCTGTAATGGCCATTAAGAACCCCTTTTTGGTGCAAGAACCTACGAGCATAAAAGCTCAACCGAGCATTAACCTCTCACATCCTAAAGAAAACATATTTCAGTGTATGAAGATGGAGCCTATTTTAACTTGTCAAGGAGTAGGCATTTAATATACTAGTTTTTAATTAAGGTAATAATTGTGCTAGCAGAACTTCTATATCAAACTTCCAAGCAGCTAAAGGAGCATTGTGAATTATTGAGTGGTGAGGAAAAACAAAATCTTTATAGCGAAGTATTAAATAAAGTTAAAAATACGCCTAGAGATTCAAGAGAAGGCATAGACCAGCTAAAGAAATTGAGTAAAATGGCTGTTGCAATAGAAGGAACGACAGATAGTAAGTTGCTAGAAAAGTTTAAAGATGATCATCCGTTAAGAGAAGTCAGTATTGCCTATGTTTCTGGAGAAGTTACAAATTATTTATTTAGCCTTAGCAATTCATCAGAACTGTATGATTTAAAAGAGGATAGAGAAAAAGCAATTTATTATGCGATCAAATCAAATGATAGGGAGTTAATAAAACATCTGTTAATGGTTCTTGTGTCTGGTGATATAGAGATTGAGTTTTTTAAGGAATTAGAAACGTTACTGTCTGGAGCATATGAAAAATTAAAGGTAAATTTATCAGAGGATATGAAAAATTATCTAGAAAAAAATATAAGTTTAAAACGTTTTATATATGGTAATGTTGGTGTATTAACGGCAAAACCTGTAGATGTACGGGCAATGATAAACCTGTTTATAGTTCAATCTGGAGAAAATTATAAAATAGATGAGTTATTGCTGAGCAAGATAGCAGAAAGTTTAGAAGAAGGGGAATTACGCTCACAAATAAATCAGATGATAGAGACGCTAAAAAAACATGAAAGGTTTGTAGAATTAGCATATAAAGTAAGAAGGTTAAAATCCGAACTAGCAAGAGGAGAGAGCAAATATTCGGCTGAGGTTATGAAATCAAGCATAGAAGAACGAGAAAGAAAAATGAGAGAGATTGGGGACAAAAGCAACCAAGTAGTAAAGGAAAGGGAGGAGCTATTATCAAGATTAAGCAACAGTTCAAATAGAAGAAATTAGTGTGCAAATTGGCAGAAAGAGCAAACTATAACGTAGGACAACAAGTAAGAAGTTGTAGATTAGCAAAGGGGTATACCCAAAAAGATTTAGCAGAGAAAATCGGTACAACATGTCAGGTAATACTACAATATGAAAAAGGAACACGTAAAATTCCAATTAGGAAGTTATATGCATTGGCAGAAACATTATCAGTAAGTGTTATAGACCTCATTCCTGTATCAAATAAAAAAGAGTGTTTTAAGGAAGAAGGAAAAAAAATATTAAACCTAGCAAGAAAATATAAAGGAATTAAGGATCAAGAATTACGCGAAATACTGTATTTATTAACTAAATTCATCCGTGTGAGTGAGGAAAAAAGTGGAAAAGCGGTGAAAATAGAAATAGCAAAGGGTTTGATTAAAGTGGGAGTATCGGTTGATGTTATCTCTCGAGCAACTAACTTATCTATAGGTGAATATGAAGAGAAAAAAATCCCATTGATTCGATAACGTACAAAATAGGGCAAAGGGTAAAAGAGTGGAGGTTGAGAAGAGAATATACCCAAGTAGATTTAGCGAGCAAAGTTGGCATAGCAAGTCAAAGGATATATGAATATGAACAAGGTCGATCTACTGCTTCACTTGAAACGTTGGACGAAATAGCAAAGGTATTATCAATTAGTATGAAAGATCTACTGCCTGACTCGATAAAAGATGAGGATAGTGAAGCAGGAAGAGAGTTATCAAACTTTATAGAAGAATACAAGAAGATTGAAAGTCAAGAGTTACGAGGTGTGCTAATCAAGTCTTTATTTGAGGGCATACGTGTTTGTAGAGAAAAGGTTAAAGAAGTAGAGAGGATAAAAGTAGCAAAGGATCTAGAGAAAGCAGGAATTTCTGTTCTCGCAAACAACAGCCAGATAAGTTTTAAATAAGATTAACAATGATTAATATCATTAGTATTTTTATAAAAAAATAAATAAATAAAAAAATTGATTTGACTTCCAGCAAAATTGATGGCCTTATGACGACCACTGCTAAAAAAAACAGCAGTAAATATTAAAAAAAAGTTTATAGTTAACAAAGGATATATTGTATGAATAATAAGAATAAAAGTAAGAATCGTAGAGAAGAAGTAGA
>NZ_JACVWV010000035.1:0-5129 GCF_014534705.1 Wolbachia endosymbiont of Pentalonia nigronervosa
GTTCGCCCTATCCACATCACTGCTGCTATGAACTTTCTGTTGTCCTTTGCACTCCTTCCACTATCCCCTTTCTTTCCGGGTAAACTCTCCTTTATCCTTTCCCATTGCTTATCTTTTAAGTCGTATAACATCCTTAGCTTCTCTCAAAAATTGTTATTATAACTCCTTTCTTTTTGAATGTCTACACTACCTAGACAATTATATTAACAAGCTTCTGGAATTTGTTTCTGAATCTATTGGTGATAAGGAAAGAAAATTCATGGGAGTTCCTATGCAGATGAGAATGGTTGCTGAAGCTTTTCAAGAAGCAACACAAGACCAAGAACTTTTAGATCATCCAGAACTTACTTTCCCTAAAAATTTTGACATGCTTGAGTTGTATGACTGCTTTTTACACGCTAAATATCGAGTATACGCAGGTAAAATAGGAGTAAATGTTGACTTTAATAAGGTTCAAAAGGTTTTATTTACCGAGGGGCTTAATAAGAGACATATGCGTTTAGCAGTTAGAGTGCTATTTCCTGAGATGCAAGGAGATTTTATAGGCGAAAAACTTCCTTCTGAAGAAGAGGAGCAAGAAATGAACTTAGTGGGAATAGTGCAGTGTATTGATGATAGAATTGTTTTCACTCATCGTACTTTTGCAGAGTATTTTGCTGCAGGTTTTCTGGCTGATAGATTAAGTAGGGGGAAAAATAGTCAAAAATATCAAGCTACATTGGAATTTTTAGCAAAGGAACTGTTTAAAAGCGAAAATGAAGTAATAAAAACCTTTCTTGACTATTATTTAGCTAAAAATAGAGTACATGCAGCTATTTTGAAAGGAAAGTTAGATTTAGATAATGTGATATCATTAGAAGAAAATGTTGACGTCACTGATAATCTTGGTAGAACTGCTGTGCATTATGCTGCTCAGGAAGGCTATGAAGAGATTGTTGATGCTCTAATAAATAATGGTGCAGATATAAGAAAACCTGATGAACTTGGCAAGACAGCGTTGCATTATGCGGCAAGGTATAACCGTGGAGAACAGGTAGTAAGTTGTTTATTAGAAAAAGCGAAGGATTATATCAACAATAAAGATAAAAATGGACGTACTGCTGTGTACTATGCTGCACAACAAGGAAATTGGGATATAGTTGATCGCATTTTAACAGAAAAAGGTGCAAGTGTTGAAGGCCTCAATGCAAAAAAGCTGCTGTTCCATTATACTTATACAGGAGTTCTTAATGGTATAGAAAAGGTAGTGGAAGATAGAAAGAAGGAAATAAATGTCACTGCGATTAAAGACAGTCATGATAATACGCTTCTCCATATTGCTGCTCGGAAGGGGCATTTTACAGTTGTAGAATTTTTACTGAAGGAAGGAGCTGATGTTGATGTTACGGATAATAGTGGTAAAAAGCCAATAGATTATGCAGCTGAAAAAGAACACTGGGATATAGTTGAATCTTTATTGAGAATAAAAGATACTCAATTCAACAATTTAAGTAGTGTACAGAAGGACTTATTACTAGAGCATTCCGCTCAAAATGCCCACTGGGATATTGTTAAGCTATTTATAGAGGATAATAATAAAGATAATTATTTCGGCCATCTTGATGATCAACAGAGAGTAGAATTTTTATGCTATCTTATTTGCTCCAAGGATTTTGGTGTAGCTGAATTTATGATAGCAAGAGGCACTAAAGTTAACATGACTGATGGTCAAGGTAAAAAACCAATACACTATGCTGCTGAAAATGGGTACTGGAGCGTTGTTGAGTCCTTACTAAGAAAAGATGCTGATTTTCGTGATTTGAATAACAATGAACAAAAACCTTCACTACTGAGATATTCTGCTAAAAAGCTCCATTGGGATATTGTTATGATATTCATACAATCTAAAAATAATAGCTGTAGTGGCGTTGATTTGTTATCAAATATTGCTGATTTACCAATGGATAGGGATAAATATTTTGCCCACCTTGAGGATAAACAAAAGATGCGCTTTTTACAGTATGTTATTTCCATCGGTAATTTAGATATAACAAGATTTTGCATTGAAAGGTTAATACAAAAGGGAAAAATCAGTGATATCAATACTCCTAATAGATATGGTAAAACATTTTTGCACCTTGCAGCTCAAGATGGCCAATTAGAGATAGCCCAGTATCTTGTGGATAAAAAAAGAGCTAATGTGAATGCTACTACTAATACTGGGTCAACACCCTTACACTTGGCCTCTCAAAGTAATAAATTAAATATGGTAGAATATCTAACGGAGAAAGGTGCTATTTTAACAGTCACAAATGCTAGCCTAAATACACCTAAAGACCTTGCTACTGAAAAAGGTTATACAAATGTAGCGAAGTTTTTAAGACAAGCGCAAGAAAGATTAAATAGTAGTCTAGTTGTTGCCATAAATGAAGGTAACATTAATCTTGTTAAAAAGCTTATAGAACAAGGTGCTGATTTCAATGTCAAAGATAATCGTGACATGACTCCTTTACAGCTAGCTGCTAAGAATGATCACTTAAGTATAGTAAAGTATCTAATAGAAGAGAAAGGTGTTAATAGTAGCAATATATTTGATGCTGTTGAAAGTGGTTGTTTAGGTTTAGTAAGGTACCTAGTTGATAAAGGTATTGATATTAATACTAGGGGTAGTTATGGTAGTACTCTTTTACACTTGGCTGCTCTTAATGGTAAGTTAGAAATAGTTCGATATCTTGTGGAAAGGGGGGCTAATTTAAGTTTCAGTGATGATTCTGGTAAGATTCCTTTAGAAGTGGCACATGATAAAAGTATAATAGATTTTTTAAAACAAGCACGAAGGAGATTAAATGAAGGTCTAATCAGTGTTACAAGGGAAGGTAACTTTTATCTTGTTAAAGAGCTTATAGAAAAAGGTGCTGACATTAATATTGAAAGTAATAAAAAATGTGAAAGTGGTTGGACTCTTTTACACATAGCTACCTATTATAATCACTTAAATGTAGTACAATATCTCGTAGAAAAAGGAGCTAATTTCAATGCTAAAGATTCCTCCTATTATGGGTACATTCCTATGCATTATGCTGCTGAGAGAGGCCACTTAGATATACTTAAATATTTTATAAATGAAGGTGCTTATATTAACACTGAAGGTGAACGTGGTTGGACTCTTTTACACATAGCTACCTATTATAATCACTTAAATGTAGTACAATATCTCGTAGAAAAAGGAGCTAATTTCAATGCTAAAGATTCTTATTATGGGTACACTCCTATGCATTATGCTGCTGAGAGAGGCCACTTAGATATACTTAAATATTTTATAAATGAAGGTGCTTATATTAACACTGAAGGTGAACGTGGTTGGACTCTTTTACATGTAGCTACATATCATAAGCACCTAGATGTAGTAAAGTATCTTGTAGGAAGAGGGGCTTATGTAAATGCTAAGGCTAGTTCATTACTTCATGGTGAAGTAACTCCTTTGCACTTGGCTGCTAAATACAACTATTTTTGTGTAGCTGCATATCTTGTGGATAAAGGAGCTAATATTGGAGCTAGGGACTATTATGATAGGACACCACTTTATTATGCGGATGAAAAAAGTACTGGTATTTATTCATTACTTACTTTAGGCACAAGGCACCCTGATACTTTAAATATTTGTTATGTCATGGCAATGGAACTCGAAGAAAAACATCAGTATAGAGAAGCACTAGAAGCTTATCAATATGTATTTGATAAAAAGAGGATTATTTTAGGGCAAAAACATTCAGATGTTTTAGCTATTAGCAGTGTTATAAGAAGAGTAAAAGAAAAAATTGATAATGATAAGTGCAGCATTCAACACTATGGAAAACAGCACAAAGCATTTTTGGATCTGTATAAGTTTATTTTTAATTATATTACACACGTAAAAGTTGAATCAATAAGACAAGGGCTCTATTTGCCTTCTTTTGAAGCAAGAAATTTGAAAATCAACGGTAAGTGCACTTCGATCACTCGTGGGTTATCTCAGGCTGCTTTCTTTGGCAATCAACAGCAATTTTTGAATAATTTGGCAACTTCAGCAGAGCTTTATGAACGGTTAGCTCAGGGCAAACAGATATCTGACAGGGAGAAAAAAGAAATTTTTGCTTTTAGTAAATTACTTGATAGTTTTGCACAACAGCTAGATTCACCTACGAGCAGCTTATCTTCAGCTTTAATTTATACTAAAGGTTATGGGGCACTTAATAATTTATTGTGCTATATCGCTGGTATGAAAGATGACTTTGCCATTCATTTAGTGACAAATAATCATGTAATTGCAATTTATAGAAAAGGTGATACTTATTCATACTTTGACACCAATGTTGCTTTTGTATCTGGGTTACAGAGTGTTGATCAGCTTATGCAAGTTATAGAAAAGGGAATAAAGTCTGCTGGCTATGAAGTGGGAGAAAAGGGTTTATTGGTTGAGCATTTTGATGTTTTTAAAGCTAACAGCCAATTATCCAATGAAGATCAGCAAATTTTAGCAAAGGAAATAAAAACGGAGCGACAACTTCTAGCAGAGCAGGATAAAGAGTTTGGCCTTATCAAGATTAATGATCGAGAAGTATCAAGGGTACAATTATATGACTTTGGCACTAAAATTAATGTAGCAGGTGGTGTACCACTACTTATCAATGCTGATATGAACTTAAGCAGCAAAAAATTCCAAGATCACTTAGATAAAAAAGAAGTTAGCATGACAGCTAGGGAATATCTCAATAACTTAAAGGATAGTACGAATGTAGAGCAAGCAACAAAATTCATTCCTTTTGCAGGGTCAAAACGTGAAATTGCAGAAGCGGAGCAAGTACGTTCTTCCAATAAAACATTTTCACTGCAGCAGTTAACTAAAGGAATAATAAATCAAATATTTTCTATTGTTTCTCAAAATAATGCTAACTGGCCAGGAAATCAGTTACCAGGAAAAGCAGGCAATAAACCTAAGACTCATTTAAGTAGTGTAACAACAAGTGATAGATTAACAAAAACGAGGTTGCCAGATCATAAATGACATCTTATTCTTGAAGGTCTTTGATTTCATTAATAGATAATCCAGTAAATTTAGCAATAGTATTAATGTCAACTTTATCAGAAAGCATTTCCCTAGCAACAGCAAT
>NZ_JACVWV010000035.1:5229-12578 GCF_014534705.1 Wolbachia endosymbiont of Pentalonia nigronervosa
AATCAGCGACAGCTATAAAGATTATTTCCTTAAGGTCATGATATTCATCACCTTGATCAGCCTGATTTGAGTAAGCTTTGGCAGCATAATATTGAGCACGCTTCTCGAAACCTTTAGTCTTAGTGAACTGCATCTCTATAATGTATCTAGAACCTTGAGAGTCCTTACAAAGAACATCAACAATACTCTGCTTTTTAGCGGCAATTTCAGGGTCTAAAATAGTAGCTAAAAATTCAACATCTTGAATAGCAGCTAAGCCAGTAAAGCCTAAAATATCGTTTAGGAAATGAATTAGAATATCCTTGTTTTTCTCGGTGCCAAATATTCTCTTAAAAGCATAATCATTGCGTGCATCAAGAAATTTAGAAAGAGCCATAAGAAAGTAAGTTAAAAATAATTAATGATTATACTAAATTTTGAAGGAATGTTCAACTTCTTTATTTTTTAAGTTTTGAATGAAAAAAATGGCTGCCAGAGATCACCTTAGAATCGCATTTCATACTTTAGACATATAAATACATCTTTTTATCAATCCCTCTGTAAAGCGCCTTAAAAGCCTAAGAAATGAATACTATGAACTTAGCAGCTGTAATGGCCATTAAGAACCCCTTTTTGGTGCAAGAACCTACGAGCATAAAAGCTCACATCCTAAAGAAAACATATTTCAGTGTATGAAGATGAAGCCTATTTTAACTTGTCAAGGAGTAGGCATTTAATATACTAGTTTTTAATGAAGGTAATAATTATCCTAGGTGTACAGTCCCAGAGAGTGATGGAAGTATAAATAAATCAGGAAATTTTGTCCACTAGACATACTGTAGATAACGCAAGCAACACACCTTAGGAAAGATAAAAGGGGTGCATAACTCTGTAATTTCAGCATAGATCAAGAAACATGGTGAAGGAGGGCTTTCGTAAAGAACTCAATAAAGTACAAGAGGGAAATATACAAATTCTTGAAGTTGATGAGCTATTCACGTATGTAAAAAAAGAGAAAATAAAGCATATGTATTTACTTATGTCAACAGAAAATCAGGCAAAATTATTGATATCCAAGTAGCTAAAGAAGGAGAATAGAAGTTATAGTAAAAGTAGTCAAATATGGAGGTATAGAGTGGCATTAAGGTCAAAATTATTAAATATTTTTTTTAAGGAAGTCCCTCTCTTTAGCGTGACAAAAAATTCAATTATTGACTACTTTACTTTTCTCAAAAACGCAAAAAAGGTAGGGGTATTTGTGAGAAAGTTTTACATAAACATAGCATTATGAAAGAAAGATTAATAAGTTATGAAAAATAAGATAAGTGCGTAGGTACACGTCTTAACAGGACTAAAGCCAGCAGTATTGGGATTGTGGCTCATGCTAAATTTTGGATGGAGATAGGTTCAAACATGCTGTTTGGCGGGCCAAGCGATTCCAAAAAAACTTGTTCTCAGAATCGTTATGTAAAATAGCCAAAATCAGCCATACTGGACAGCTTTTTAGTAATTTCTGTTTACATGAAAGTATATACGTGCGTGAGAATAGAGAGGAAAATGTTGTTAAATTTAACGAAATTGGTGTCTAAAGTAAATAAAGGGTTTTCAGTCAGTGCTAACTTCAGCTTCAAAATGCAAAAAGCTTGCATTGTTAAGTTTAATAATTTATTATGTTATGAATCAATCATGATCGGTTTTGGTGTAACAACAAGGGGGTTTTATGTTAAAGACAAGGTATCCAACAAGCTATTTTAAAAAAGAAGAATTTAAATCACAAATACAGGAAGAACAGCAATATAGAGAGCAAAGCAGAAAGGCTCTTCAAGACTTAAAAAGAGTAAAGCGTATAAATGATAATCTAGAACTGCCAGAAGGTTTTAAGGTGGAACAAGCTATTAGAAGATCTGGTTCTTCTGAAGGAAATAAATTATCTGAGAGTCAACCTGAACAACGTGTTAAGTTGGTGGAACAACAACCAGATCTACCAGGAAATAGAGTGAAAAGAGCTGATAATGAACCTAAACCAGGGCCTTCAAATGCTAATCAAGGAAATCAACAATCTCCAGCTCAAGAAAATTTACAGCAGATTAGTTCTGACATTGGTGTAAAAGATAGGGGTGTTAACACAGATTATTTAGGTGAAAGAGTTAACAATGATCCGAATTCAGACTCTTTTCATCAATCTTCTTCTGATGATAATCGGATTCAGGATGAGACTTGGACTTCAAATAGCGAACATGAAGCTGCAGAATTAAAAAGATTTTCCCATGGTAATGATTATCAACTCAAATTATTGATGTTGTTTGCATC
Organism: Wolbachia endosymbiont of Pentalonia nigronervosa; assembly: GCF_014534705.1. Lineage (GTDB taxonomy): Bacteria > Pseudomonadota > Alphaproteobacteria > Rickettsiales > Anaplasmataceae > Wolbachia. Next base: position 7,519 of record NZ_JACVWV010000035.1, read on the forward strand.
AAAAGGTAAAAACTCTAAAGTAGCTTTCCGTTTAGCTACAGAAATGGCTGAAGCAGAGAAATTTGATGATCTGGTTTTTCGTTATACTGATAGTCAGGGTAGTATAAAGTATCGTTTTCTACAAGCAAAGCATAGGCAATTTCTAGAAGAAAAAAATAAAATTAAGGTTCGTGACCTTATTTCAAATAGTGATAACGACTTTAGCTTGCAAAAGTATTTTGTCTCATATCTAAAAGATAAAGAGAAGAAAGAATTTAAAGATGGAGAACTAGAAGATTTTATTATTTGTACTAACACTGATTTTGACTTTGAGCTAAGTACAACAAAGAAGGACCAAATAAGAACAAAAGACAACAAAAAAACATGGAAAGCCTATTTTTCAGAGAAAACAGACGATGACACAGTTTTAAATTTGGGAGGTAAGCGTTATCAGTTTAATAAGGATTCAGAGATAAGAGGTAAAATAATTTCGGAATTAAAGCCAATATTCCAAAAATCTTTAAAAAAAAACAGATTGTCAGGTGATGGTGTTAATGAAAAGATAGGTGATTTTTTGGATAAGCTTGTTTTTGCTGTTGAACAGCCATCTGGAGCAAGCTTAGAGCAGAAGATTAAAGACACAATTGGTAATGAGTTTAATCTAATAAATGAAATTATTTACAACGATTTTTTTAAGTTTATGTATGATTGGATGAAGCATCGCATAAAAGATCCAGGAGAGAAAGGATGGGGAAGAGCACATTTTCTTACAGATAAAGATGTAACCCAGTTTTTAGATAAAGCAAGGCACAAGATTGCCAATTTAGGGTTAATTAGCTCAAATTTATTGAGAAAAAAAAATTTGAAAAATTTGGACTTAAGTTCAAAGACGATATTAAAACAGTTAAGGAAATTAGAGAATTTTTAAATAAACAGAATAGTAAAAAACAAATCTTAATCGTTTGTTCCGAAAGTGAATTGTTGAGTGAAATTAAGGTGTCTCAGATACTTACAAGCCGTGAGACATATAGAAGTATATTTTCAGATCTAAAATCTTTATCTTTCTTGCTAAGTTCTGAGGTGAACCCTGTAAATGAATTCAGTTCACAGGAAAAAGATTACTTAATAATTACAAACTTCTCTGAAGATGTAGAGGGTTTATTAAAGAAATTCTATGAGATAGTTAAAAAAAATCTTAACAAGAAAATTATTTTTATCACTCAGCTAAAACAGAGCAATAACATCTCAGAGTTTTTTCAAAAACAGCATGTGGAAACAATAAATGATGATAATAACAAGCTTGATGACCTTCTTTCTGACCCAAAAGAGACAATACTAGGAACAAAAATTACGCTTTTTGGAGAAGAAAGGGAATTGACTAGCCTAACTACGGACGCTAATAAGGATGATCTATACTCAGCCATAGATGGAGATGCATTAACTACACTCATTAACACACTCATTAACGGTGATAGTAACGTAATAGGTAGTGAGCATAAATATGACTTTGATACATATATTGATATACAACGTAAACTTACTTATCAAACAGAGATAGATAAAAAATGCCTTGAGGAGAATAAAAATGACCTATTTGCCATTAGCAGTATAGAAGAAGGTGACTTTGATCAATTAGCTACTAAAGAAAGAAAGAGAGAGTTTACCAATCAAGACCCTGACAAGGAAAACCCTATTCGACTTATTAGATTAGATAATCATCATGATATAAAGGAAAATTTTGATCAATTATGTCGTGATTATAAAAAATACACTATTCACTTGCTTGAAAATAAGAAAGGTGTACTAGAATGGAAACAATCTCATGGTTCCTTATTTAATTTACGCAGATTCGTACTAGAAACGAAGGGCAAAGAAAAGCAAGTTAACGACTTAACTGATTCAGCTATTATTGCTGCAGAAGCTGGTATGGGAAAATCTACTATACTGACTACGTATTCAATGAGCAAAGATTCCTTATGGCCTATTAGAATTAATTTAAAAGATTATCAAACGGGTATAGATAATGCGAATTTTAATGATTTAAGTGGAATTGTGGAGTTCCTGTCTAATATTATTGATCCAGCAAGTTCAAAAACTTCATTAATAAAGAATTTACTACAATATTGTTTGACACAACAAGGTCAGGTTACTCTATTGTTAGATGGGTATGATGAAATAAAGGATCGTAGTCAAGAAAAAGTAGTTCAATTATTGAGAATCCTGAGAACTACAAAAGGGAAAGTGTTAATCACAACTCGTTCGTATGAACGATCTAAGTTAGAGGATGCTTTGGGAATATTTGCTTACTCTCTAAATCCTTTTGACAAGACTGAACAAAAAGAATTTTTAAAAAAATTTTGGATTAAAAAGTTAAATGTAAAAGAACTAAATCAAAATGAAGGAGTTGTTAGTTTTACAGGGCAACTCCTAAATTATTTTCATGGATTAAACCTTATGAAGGAAGAGGGTTTAGTAGGAATTGTATTACAAGCGCGAATGGTGGCTGAAATTTTTCAAGATGAGTGTGAAGAATATTTTAAACATAAAGAATTTAACCCTTCCAACTTTAGAATTAGTAACATATCTGATCTTTATGAGAGGTTCATTGAGTATCAATATGAAAGATATTTTAAAGAAAAAATCAAGATCAGTGGAAAGTTAAGCGAGGATTCGCGAACCTCATTAACTAGGTCATATACAAAAGCACATAGTTACTTAGCATTAAAATCATTCTTTTCTGAAGATCAGATACAAGGACTTTTAAGTAAGGAAAGATTTTCAGGAAAGGAGTTACAGGATATTGGTCTTGTAAAGAATTTAAAAGAGGACGGTACTGCAGATTTTCTTCACTTTACTTATATTGAATATTTTGTGGCAGATTTTCTTGTTAATGCTCTAAGGAAGGAGAAAGATCACCCTAAATACAGAGCAGTAGATAACTTTTTACGTATGCAAATCTTTAGGAATCATAACAAAGTAATTCATGATTTTATTGAAAACAAGATAAAAAAAGAAAGTGATAGCAATTTAAGTAGTAATTGGAAAGCAATACAGAACTGTAATTTGCTGAAAGGGGTTAAAATTGAAGCAAAATTACAGCTTTCAAGACCACCTGATGATGCTTCATCTGGAAAAAGCTTGACTGAATTATTGGAAGAATTCAAAAAGAATACGCCGGAAGGAATGTATCGAGGGAATCAAGGTTATTTTTATAATTATAAAGACAAAGACAAAAACATAGATACTAGTTTAATTGATCGTATCTTTGACAATTTTACCAAGGAAACAAATATTGAAGAATTACAAAACGCATTTGACTATTTTATGAAAATAGAAGAAAATAGTAAGGGTTTTCACCTTGATTTTGTAGAAAATATTTTTGAAAGAAGGCTTGATGGTGCAATAGGTTATTTCTTAAATGAGTGTAAAAAGCGAGATATCAAACATCAATACTTAGAAAAGATATTACAAAAAAAACTGCTAGTTCTTGAGGAAATTGCTGAGAGTTTTAGCAAGATAAGCGGTACTCATAATGCAGATCAATACGAAAATTTCCTAAAATCTTTATATTCAATCTTAGAAGAAAAGATAAAATTAAAAGATTTGCCATACTTATCTATTGCTCTTGAGTTTCATTACAAAGATTTCATGGAAAATTGTATTAAATATATTGACTCTGATAAAAGTATTCAGGAGAAGTATACAGAGAAAACAATAAAATTTCTGAAATGTTTGAACGTCGGAAACGGCGGTCTGATTGATTCAGCGTTGGGAGACATGACAACATGTGGATTTTTGCAATCTTTTTTCACTCGTATTGCTCATCATGCAAATATTATTGAATATACTAAATCGTCTATCAATGAGATCTATAAAGATAAAAGTCTAACGTGGCTAGAAAGACAAGGTGTTCTAATATCTAGGGTTTTAGAGATCCTCACTCCTGAAATGTCAGAAAGATTTAACTCTATTTTATATGATAAGATTGATGGTGGTACATACATTTACTCATATGGCATTTTTGTTGACCTAATTAATTATGTTGTAAATAGAGCCGGGAAAGGGGCAAAAGAGCTTCAACAGGTTAATAAGCTATCTTTTCTTAAGATGCTTGTGCGTTTTGTCGGCTTTTCCGTAGAAAAAAATAGGAAATTACCTTTTACATCTGAACAACTCAAGACAGAACTGGAACTTATCACAGATATATTAAGTGAGCAACGTCAAACTGAAATTGCAGTATCAGAGAGTATAGATTATTTATTTATACTAGGAAAAGCAGGACTAAAGTTAATTGATGCTGAAAAAGAGCTTCTAGTGCTTGATCCTGCAGGTGAATTTGAATATAAACTTTCAAGCAATTACATAAACCAAATAATAGAGCTCATTAAATGGAAAAGTGAAAATCCTTCTGAACATCGAACAGATTTTCTCAAGAAATGCTACGAAACTATAGAATTAAAAAAAGGTAATCTAAAAAGAAAAGGGTCTGAAAGCGATTTGCAAGAGCTAAAAAGATTGAAAGTTAAAAACTGTCTATTAAATAGAAGGAAAAGAGAAGCTGAAAATGAATGTTTATTTACATGGGAAGATGTGGATGAGTTTAATGTAGAAAAAGATGAAAAAAGAAGTTTAAGCAATATTGAAATAGATAGTGAAAAGTTTATAAGCTACGTTAAAGATCTGCCACAGGAAAAACGTGATCAGCTAATTCAGCTAGCAGATAAAGTTAAGGTTACAGGTCAATCTCAAGGTTTAATTAATAAGCTTATTAGTAATCAAAAATTCATGAATCATTTAAATAAAGTAGGAATGGTTTCTGGTATCACTATGCACGGAATGATGGGAAAGGCAACTCTAGCTTCTTTTCTTAATCATGATTATCAAGGTGTTGCAATTAATCTAGGCTTTATTGCCGGTGGTCAAGGATTTGCTAAAGTTGCCCAAGCTATCTCTCTCAAAGGTATGGAGTTAGCTTCAAACGGTAAAGTTATTCTTGGTAGATCTCTAAAAGCAGCATCGCCTCTCCTTGCTCGTGGTACCTCAGCTTTTATCGCTTACGATCTATACAATCAGATACAGGA
>NZ_JACVWV010000036.1 GCF_014534705.1 Wolbachia endosymbiont of Pentalonia nigronervosa
CCTGTTCGCCCTATCCACATCACTGCTGCTATGAACTTTCTGTTGTCCTTTGCACTCCTTCCACTATCCCCTTTCTTTCCGGGTAAACTCTCCTTTATCCTTTCCCATTGCTTATCTTTTAAGTCGTATAACATCCTTAGCTTCTCTCAAAAATTGTTATTATAACTCCTTTCTTTTTGAATGTCTACACTACCTAGTTTTCTTAAAAAAAAGTTGTAGGAGGGATTATGCGTGATGGAGAATGGAAAGAAATATTAAATGTTGTACAGGATGTTGAATATCAAAATGTTGTGCAAGATTTAATCTATCAAGAGATTATACAAGATGTTGTGCAGGATCTAAGTTATCAAGGGATAATTGATAAAATAAAAAAGGAATTAGGGGTAAAATATTCAAATATATATAGAGAGTGGGAGAACACCGAATTTAATATTGATTATCCGTTTCCATTTCACAGCAGAAATATAGAGAATCAATGCACATTATTGCATATTTCTGCTTTTCATGGGGCAGGAATCATAGTAGATGTGCTATTAGAAAACGGTGCTAGTGTTAATGCTAGGGATGGATATGGCAGAACTCCTTTACACCAGGCTGTCATAAGCGATGATGCAGCTATAGTGGAAGCTATATTAGCAAAAGGCGCAGATATTAACGCTGTAGATCAAGGTGGAGACACTCCTTTACATCATGCTATTGAAGATAATCGTAAACATGTAGTAAAGGCTTTATTAAATAAAGGGGCGGATCTTTCATTGAAAAATAATTATGGTAGAACTCCAAAAGATTTAATTTGGGATCAAGAAAGAGAGCAATTTTCTGGGAATGTAGGAGAAAGACAACTTCTGCAATCAAAGGTAATAATAAGTGGTACTGTTGGCTTTGTAACTGCAGTACTGCAAGCTGTAATAGCAATGTGGCTTGTTAAAGAAGGAAGCATTGATATTAGAAAAATGCCTATGGTACTAATGTTCATTACAATGGTTGCATTAGCAGTTGGTATTACTGCATATAAAGTACTTGATAACACTTTACATATAGAGCCTAGCACTAGGGTAGAGGGAGCACAAACAATTAGGGAAGAAGAAGCGGATACAGGAGTTGTAGTATCTGCATGTATAGCATGAGTATTAGGTTTTAGAGTAAATAATTTTATTTTTTTAATAAAAAGGTCAACTAAGTTAAGGAGGAGTTATGCGTGATGAAGAGTGGAAAAAAATATTAGATGTTGTACAAGATCTCAATAGTGAAAATATAATTGATATAATAAAGAAAAAGCTAAGGGCAAAATATCGGGGCGTGTATGAAGCGTGGAAGAATGGAGGATTTAATCTTGATCACAAGTTTCAATTTCAAAGTAGAAATATAGAGAGTCAATGCACATTATTGCATATTTCTGCCTATTATGGCGTAGGAAGTGTAGTAAAAACTCTATTAAAAAACGGTGCGAATGTTAATGCTATAGATGGAGATGATGTAACTCCTTTGCATTGTGCTGCTGGAAATGGCTATGCATATGTAGTAAATGTTCTGTTGGAAAATGGTGCAAATGTTAATGCTGTAGATCAAGATGGGGAAACTCCTTTACAGTGTGCTGCTAGACTTGGTAGTAAAGATGCAGCAGAGGTTCTATTAAAAGGAAGTGCAGGAAATTCAGAAGGTGCACAGGTTAATGCTGTAGATCAAGGTGGAGAAACTTCTCTAGATTTGGTTGTTGAGCATGATTATGTAAATACGGTTAGGATGCTATTAGCAGCAAATGCAAAGATTGATACAGTAGAGGATATTTTTGGCAGAACTCCTCTACATTGGGCCGCTCTACGTGGTAATGTAGGCATAGTACAAGCTCTATTAGAAAATGGTGCAGATCCTTTATTAAAGGATAAGCATGGTTACACTTCAAGAGACTTAACTTTAAGAGGTGATGTGGAGCAACTTTTGAGACAGGCAGAAGAAAAACGGCTTTTTCAAGCAAGGGTAACAATAGGTATTACTGTTAGCTTTTTAACTATAATATTTGAAACTATGGCAGTGATATGGCTTATTAAAGAAGAAGGCGTTGCTACTATAGGAACGCGTATGATGCTAGCATTCATAACAATAGTTGTGCTAGCAATTGGTGCTGGTTTATATCAAGCACTTGATAGAGTTTTATCTGCAGGGCCTAGTACTAGGATAGAGAGAACACAAACAATTAGAGGGGAAGAGCAGCAGATACAAGAGTTGTAGTATCTATATGTAAGAATAGCATGAATTTTAGGTTTTTCTAAATTTCTTAATGAAAGAGTTGTAATTTTTAGGGAAAATTATGCAGGATAAAGAATGGAAAGGGATATTAAATGTTGCGCAAGATTTAAGCCATCAAGAGGTTACGTCGGATTTAAGTCGTCAAGAAATTGTGCAAGATTTAAGTTATCAAGAGGTTGTACCAGATTTAAGTCATCAAGAAATTGTGCAAGATTTAAGTCGCCAGGAGATCGTGCCGAATTTAAGTAGTCACGAGATAATGCAAGATTTAAGTTATCACGAGATAATTAATAAAATAAAAAGAGAATTAGAGGTAAAATATCCAAATATATATGGAAAGTGGGAAGATGCCGAATTTAATCTTGACCACCAGTTTCCATTTCAAAGTAAACACATAGATAATCAATGCACATTATTGTATATTTCTGCTTTTCACGGTGCAAGAAGAGCAGTAAATGCTTTATTAAAAAACGGTGCGAATGTTAATATTAAGGATGAATATGGCAGTACTCCTTTGCATCGGGCTATCTTAAGTGGCAATGCAGATATAGTAAATGCTCTATTAGAAAAAGGTGCAAAGGTTAATGTTCGAGATAAATGTGGAAATACTCCTTTACATCATGCTGCTGAAGATAATCGTGTAGATATAGTAAAAGCTCTATTAAGAAAAGGTGCAAAGATTGACATAGAGGAGAATATTTTTGGAAGAAATCCTCTACATTGGGCTGCCTTGCGCGGTCATATAAATGTAGTAGAGATTCTGCTAAAAAGAGAAGGTATAAATATTGATTCTAGAGATAAGTTTGGAAAGACTCCTCTACATTTGGTCGCTGAACGTGGTCATATAAATACGGTCAATGTTCTATTAGTAGCAGGTGCAAAGGTTGATTTAGTAGAGAATATTTTTAGAAGAACTCCTCTACATTGGGCTGCTTTACGTGGTAATATAGGCACAGTAGAAATGTTATTAGAAAGCGGTGCAAATCCTTTAATAAAGGATAGGCATGGTTACACTGCAAGAAACTTAGCTTTGAATGATGATGTCAGGCAGCTTTTGAGGAAAACGGAAGACAAACGATTTTATAAACCAATTACGATAGGCACTGTTACTGGTTGTTTAACGGCAGCATTTGGAATAATATTGGCGATATGGCTTATTATAAAAAAAGACATTACCATCGATATAAGGCATGTACCTTTAGTATTTGCTGCAGTTGCAGTAGTTGCACTAGTTACTGGTGTTATGACGTATAAATTATTTGCACCTAAGACTAGAGTAAATGCAATACAAGTAGGAAGAGGGAACGTGGTTCGGAGTCAGCATCAGTAGCTAACAGATGCAATTTTATTGCTTTTCTATCACGTCTTGTAAACCCAATTTTATTTGGCTCTATAGTAAAAATTTTATTAGTAACAGATGCAGATGTTTGTGCTAGGAGTGAAAAATAATTTGACTGTTTTTTAGAAGTATTATAATTCTGGGCTATTATCATATTGATCTAGGGGGAAATTATGCGTGCTGAAGATTGGCAAAAAATATTAAGTGAAATAAACAATAAAAGTCAGGGTCAAGATTCGATTAAGGAAATAATAAACAGGTTAGAAGGAGTTTTAGATCAGGATGAGTATAGAAAGTGGAAGGACGAGGATTTTAATCTTAATTACTTGTTTAAATTTCAATATAAAGGTGTCAGTAATCAAGTAGCTACATTACTGCATATTTCTGCTTGTTTGAATCTAGGAAACATAATCAATGCTCTATTAACAGCAGGTGTAAATGTTAATGTTGTGGATGGAAGTGGCATCAATCCTTTACATTGTGCTGCTGATGCAGATGTAGTGAAAGCATTATTAACTGCAAAGGCAGATATTCATGCTGTAGATGTATATGGAAATACTCCTTTACATTGTGCTGCTAGTACAGATGTAGTAAATATTCTATTAGAAAACGGTGCAAATATTAATGCTGTTAATAAATATGGCGAAACTTCTTTACATTATGCTGCTAAGAGTGGTGGTGCGGATATAGTAAAGGCTCTATTAAAAAATGGTGCAGATATTAACATTGTGGATCAATATGGAAAAATCCCTTTACATTATGCTGTTAATGTATATGTAGTAGAAGCTCTATTAGTAAAAGATGCTGATGTTAATGTTGGAGATGGAGATGAAAAAACTCCTTTACACTATGCTGCTAACGCAGGTTATGTAGATGTAATAAAAGCTCTATTAGAAAGAAATGCAGATGTTCATGCTAGAGATAAGGATGGACAAACTCCTTTGCATTATGCTGTTAATGTAGAGGTAGTAAAGGCTCTATTAGAAAAAGATGCAAAAGTTGATGCTAAAGATGAATGGGAACAAACTCCTTTACATTGTGCTGCTAACGAAGGTTATGTAGAGGTAATAGAGGCTCTATTAGCAGCAAAAGCGAATGTTAATGCTGTAGATAAATATGGACAAACTCCTTTACATTATGCTGTTAATGCAGATGTAGTAAAGGCTCTATTAGAAAAAAATGCAGACGTTAGTATCAGAAGTAAGGATGGAAAAACTCCTTTACATTATGCTGCTGAAATGGGTTATTTAGATATAGTAAATACTCTATTAAAAAGAGGTGCGGATGTTAATTCTAGAGATAAATATGGAAATATTCCTTTATACTATGCTGCTGAAAAGGGTTATGTGGATATAGTAGATGTTCTAGCAAAAAACCCTATGTCGAGTTTAGAAAGTTTAGCTGAGAAAGATAACGTGAAAAAGCTTGAGAAGAAGGCAGGAATGCGACTTTTTAACCCAACTAAGGTATATGTTAGTGTTGTTTGTTTCACTGCAGCATGTGGAGCTGGGCTAGCAGCGTTGCTTATTATGGAAGAAGCCCTTCCTATTGAGCCAAAGCATATGCTGCTAATAGCGATTGCAGTTGTAGTGATTGCACTAGTGGTTGGTTGTATTATACATAAAGCATTAAAACCTAATGCTGAGGTAGACAAGGCGCAAACCTTTGTAGGGTATAATCCAGAGATCTACGTTAGAGATTTATGAAAAGACCTCTTGCAAAACTGATTTATGGTGAGAAACATTTTAGGAGAAACGTAGGCGAGCACCGCAGGATGTATTTGAGGAGCGTAAGCAAGTTTTGGCAACAAAATTGACATCAGAAATAGGTTCTGCAAGAGGTCTGAAGAAGATACATATAACTTGCTACATTAAACTTTGTGCAAGCATAGTGCAGATCTTAAGCACTAAAAATGATTGATATATTTAATATAATATATTATAATCTTAATATATTAATCAAGAAAAAATTGTGCATTATAAACAATGGTACAAAATATTAAGTGAAGTCAACTCTATTGAAAGTTTAAATTCAGACCAGATAATTGAGGAAATACTAGCAGCAGTTTTACCCCAAAAACAATGGAATAATGGGGTTAATCACTTGTTTCAAGTTAAATACATTGAAGATTTTGAAGGTTTTGAAGGTTTTGAAGATATAAATCACCAAACATTATTGCATATTGCTGCCAGTTTTGGCCTAAAGAATGTAGTGAATGCTCTATTAGAAAAAGGTGCAGATGTTAATGTTATAGATAAATATGGGAAAACCCCTTTACATTATGCTAGGGATGCAGGTGTAGTAAAGGCTCTATTAGAAAATGGTGCAGATGTTGAAGTTGTAGACATATTTGGCAACACTCCTTTACACTATGCCGCTGAAAAGGGTCGTATAGATGTAGTCAATGCTCTATTATCAGCCGGTGCAAAGATTAATGCTATAAATAGGCATAGAAGAACACCATTACATTTTGCTGCTCAAGTGTACCATATGGATTTAGTAGATGTTTTCTTAAAACAAAATGCAAACCCTTTGTTGAAGGATAATGATGGTAAAACGCCGAGAAATTTAGCTGAGAATCACAAAATGTGGCCTTTTGTTGGGAGTTGTGAAAAACAACGTTTGGTAGAGGCGGAAGAAAAAGTGGAAGAAAAAATGCGACAATATTTAAAATCAGTAATGATAACTAGTGTAACTGTTGGTTGTTCAGCTGCAGCATTTGGGGCTGGGGTAGTGGCGGTTTTGACTACAGCAGAGTATATTCCTTTGGAGCCAAAGTATATGATACCAATAGCTGTGTCGATTGCATTAGTTTCATTAGCGGTTGGTTACATTGTATATCAAGCATTTAAAGAACCTAGTACTAAAATAAACGAAATACCAGCACTTGGAACAGACTCTAAAGAAGAACTGAATCTAGGTAAGTAGAGGTCTATGAGATTGCTGCATTAACAAGTGTAGTGCAGTAAAAAATAGTTGATTTTTTAATAAAAATATTATAATCTTAATATATTGTATATTAATCAAGGAAAAATTATGCGTGTTGAAACATGGCAAAAAATATTAGGTAAAATAAATCAAGCAATATTGGATAAAAAAAATGCTGATCCAAATTTTAAGTTTGAAAATATAATTGAGGAATTAAAAGACGAATTAAAACAAGTTTTAAGTAAAGATGAATATAAAAAGTGGGAGGATGAGGGATTTAATCTTAATCACTTGTTTCAAGTTGAAGGTAATAAAGGTACAGGTGAGTATACAGTATTGGATCTGTTTGCTGGTTGGGGACTAGAGAATGGAGTAAAAGCTCTGTTAGCGATAAATGATATACATGTTAATACTAAAAATCAAAGGGGACTCGCTTCTTTACACCACGCTGCTAGAAAGGGTCATATACAGGTAGTAGAGGCTCTATTAGCGGTAGATGGTATAGATGTTAATATTAAAAGTAAAAATGGACTCACTCCTTTACATTATGCTGCTTTAAATGGTCATGTAGAGGTAGTAAAGGCTCTATTAGCGGTTAATGGTATAGATGTTAATATTAAGGATGAAATAAATGAAAGCACTCCGTTACACTACGCTGCTGGAGAGGGTTATGTGAAGGTAGTAGAGGCTCTATTAGCAAAAGATGCAAAGGTTAATATTAAAGATAAAATAAATGGAAGCACTCCTTTACACCGTGCTATTGGAAGTGGTCGTATAGATGTAGTATATGCTCTACTAGCAGCAGATGCAGAGGTTAATGCTAAAGATAACTATGGAAACACTCAACTAGGGTTAGCTACAAAGGTAGTTAATGGTAAGATTAAATTTCATTTGAGTGCTGATGAAAAACAACAGTGGCAGGATGTAGTAACTGCAATGGAACAACGTTTAGAATTCACAAAGAAAAGAAATTTTGCTGCTGGTGGTGCAACTCTAGGAACTGCAGTAGGTGGGGCTGGTGTAGCAGCGGCTTTGACTGCAGTAGAGTATATTCCTTGGGAGCCAAAGTATATGATACTAACAGCTATGGCAATTGCATTGGTTTCACTAGCGGTTGGTTACATTGTATATCATGCATTTAAAGAACCTGGTACTAAAGTAAATGAAATACAGGAAACTGTAACAAACTCTAAAGAAGCACTGAATCTAGGTAATTAGAGGTCTATGAGATTGCTGCATTAACAAGTGTAGTGCAGCTCTAGCAAAAAATGATTTGACTCTTTTGTAGAAATGTTATAACTCTGGGCTCTTATAATATTAACTTAGAGGGAAAATTATGCGTGTTGAGGACTGGCAAAAAATATTAGGTGAAATAAGCTTTATTAACAAATTAGATCCAGACCACATCATTGAGGAAATAAGAAATAGATTAGCAGAAGTTTTGCCTCAAGATGAATATCAAAAGTGGGAAAACGAGAGATTTGATGTTAATCACTTGTTTCAACTTCAGTATGATGAATATATAGGTAAAGGTACATTATTGCATATTTCCACTTACTGTGGCCTAGAGAATATAATAAATGTTCTATTAACAAAAGGTGCAGAGGTTAATGCTAAGGATAGCGAGGGAAGCACTCCTTTACACTATGCTGCTGAAAGTGGCTATATAAATATAGTAAAGATTCTATTAGAAAAAGGGGCAAAAGTTAACGCTGGGGATAGAGATGGAATAACTCCTTTACACTGTGCTGCTATATGTGGACATATAAATGTTGTAAATGCTTTGTTAGAAACAGAGGCAAAAGTTAATGCTAAAGATAAAGATGGAACAATTCCTTTACACTATGCTGCTATATGTGGACATATAAGTATAGTAAATTCTCTATTAGAAAAAGGTGCAAAGGTTAATGCTAAAGATGAATATGGAATAACTTCTTTACACTATGCTGCTAATGTAGATGTAGTAAATGTTCTATTAAAAAAAGGTGCAGAGGTTAATACAGTGGATAAGTATAGCAGCACTCCTTTACACTATGTTGTTAGAGAGTGTCGTATAGATGTAGTGAAGGTCCTATTTGCTGCAGGTGCAGATGTTCATGCTAAAGATAAAGATGGAATAACTCCTTTACACTGTGCTGCTATATGTGGATATACAAATGTGGTAAAAACTCTATTAGAAAAAGGTGCAAAGGTTAATGATAAAGATAAAAATGAAACAATTCCTTTACACTATGCTGCTATATGTGGACATATAAGTATAGTAAATTCTCTATTAGAAAAAGGTGCAAAGGTTAATGCTAAGGATAGTGAGGGAAGCACTCCTTTACACTATGCTGCTGCAGCAGGTCATGTAGAGGTAGTAAATGTTCTATTAGAAAAAGGGGCAAAGGTTGATACAGTAGATAAGTATAGAAGTACTCCTTTACACTATGCTGCTGTAATGGGTTGTACAGATGTAGTAAAGGCTCTATTGGAGAAAGGGGCAAAGGTTGATACAGTAGATAAGTATAGAAGTACTCCTTTACACTATGCTGCTGAAAGGGGTTATATAGATATAGTAAGGAAATTATTGAAACAAAATGCAAATCCTTGTTTGAAAGATAATAATGGTAACACTTCGGTAGATTTAGTTAAGAATAAATCAATATATATTATTGAGGATGATGAAAGACAACGTTGGGAGAGGAGAGAAGAAATGCAACAATGTTTGGAGGAGGCAGAAGAAAAAATGCAACAACGTTTGCAGAAGGAAGGAGAAAAAATGCAATTTCTTAAATCAATAATCATGAGTGTTAGTGCTGGTTGTTTAACCGCAGCATTTGAGGCTGCAATAGCAGTATTTTTTATTGCGGAAGGAAATATTACTGTTGAATCAATGCCTATAATATTAACAGCTTCTGCAATTGCGCTAGCAGTTGGTTCCATGGTATACACAGTACTAAAACCTAGTACTGAAGCAGATAGAATACAAATAGTGGGAGTGCATTACCACCGACGTAACTCAGAAATTTCAATGATATAGAGTTCACGCACTCTATACTTGATTTCTGATAGCTGCTCTTCTGTAGCCATGAATATATTTAAATGAGGCCTAACTTTTGCTTTGTATAGAGGGTTTTTAATTGACTTTTAATATGTTTCAGCCTACATAATTTAATACTTTGAGTTATGAGATATGCCTGATTTAAAAACAATGACGTTGAATTTTGGACCGCAGCACCCAGCGGCACATGGTGTGTTACGTCTTGTTTTGGAGATGGATGGTGAAGTTATTGAAAGAGCGGACCCTCATATTGGGCTTTTGCATCGTGGCACTGAAAAACTGATAGAATATAAGACTTATCTGCAAGCTTTACCTTACTTTGATCGTCTTGACTATGTGTCACCAATGTCACAAGAACATGCATATTCATTATGTGTAGAAAAGTTGTTAAAGTGCGAAGTTCCAATCAGGGCACAGTATTTACGTGTCTTATTTTGTGAACTCACAAGAATATTAAACCATTTGCTGAATATTTCCTCTCAAGCATTAGATGTGGGAGCAATGACTCCTCTTTTATGGCTATTTACAGAAAGGGAAAAAATGCTCTCATTTTATGAGAGAGCTTCAGGTTCTAGATTTCATGCGGCGTACATCAGACCAGGTGGAGTTGCAGCTGACATTCCTGATGACTTAGTTGAAGATATTGACAAATTTATGGATGAATTTCCAAAACTTTTGGATGATTTAGATGGTCTCTTAACAGAAAACAGAATCTGGAAGCAACGTACTGTAGAAATTGGTGCAATGTCAATAGAGCAGGCTCTCGATTGGGGTTTTAGTGGTCCATTGTTACGGGCATCTGGCCTCGCGTGGGATTTAAGAAAGAGTCAGCCGTATGAAATATATGATCAATTAGATTTTGATGTACCTATTGGTCAAAATGGTGATTGTTATGACCGGTATTTAGTAAGAATGGCAGAAGTTAGGCAGTCCATTAGTTTGATAAAGCAATGTATAGAGAAGCTTCCTAAAGGTCCAGTGAAAACTGAGGATAGAAAAATTTCTCCTCCACCGAGAGAAGAAATGAAAAAATCTATGGAAGCTTTAATTCACCACTTTAAACTTTACTCAGAAGGATACCATGTGCCAAAAGGTGAAGCTTATGTTGCAGTTGAGGCTCCGAAAGGTGAATTTGGGGTGTATATCATTTCAGATGGGACAAATAGACCATATAGATGCCGCATAAGAGCTCCCGGCTTTGCGCATTTGCAGGCTTTAGATTTCATGGCAAAAGGTCATATGATTGCTGATGTTTCAGCAATCATCGGTTCTCTCGATATAGTCTTTGGTGAGATTGATAGGTAATTTTTTTTTATATAATGGATAGTATGAGGTCTATTGTGACTGATCTGATCTTTTTAAGTGGAATTATTTTTTTCTTGATAAATAGATTTTGACAAAGTATAATGACAGGGCATTTTGAATGAGCAATTTAGTTTTTATCTATACAACTTTTTCAAATGTTGAAGAAGCTGAAGTGATCTCTACGGAATTGTTGGAGGCTAAGTTGTGTGTGTGTAAACATATTTCCTGAAGTAAATTATTTATACTTGTGGGAAGATGATAGTTATGAAGTGGTGACGATTATGAAAGGTAAAAGTTGATAAAGTGATAGAAAAAATTGAGAGAAGACATTCTTATAGTCAACCTGTCATACCAATCGAAAAAATAAATTTTTTGGATTAATAGTATTGGGGTGTAGCCAAGTGGTAAGGCAGCGGTTTTTGATACCGCCATGCGAAGGTTCGAATCCTTCCACCCCAGCCATTGGGTTAATAAAATGATATCATTATTTTATAAATTAAGATTATTGAACTACATACTGGGTAGTTTTAAGGATATATTCGTAAAGTTATTTTTCATTACGATATACCTTTATGCATTTAGTATTGTATTAATGTGCTTAAGTCATGGCTTGCATTATGCTGTAGAATTTAGCTCGCCAAGAAATGCATTTTCTCAACTATATCTGTATTTTAAATGGTGTTATGATAACAAAGATAATTTAGATTATGGAATGTCTATCAGAATATTGGTAGCACTCTTTACACCTAATTTTCTCTATAAGTTGCTTTGTAGCATAAAGTGGAAGTATCTAATAGAAAAAGCAATAATAAAAATCAAGCAATGTTTAAATACAAAATATAGTAATAAAGATATTTATGCTAACAATAAAGCAGGTATCTATGCAGATGATAGTGGCAAACAAGAGCGTAGCTATGAAGATACAGTAAGATTGATGAATCATCTAAAACAGTTTTTAGTTCAAGATATAGAACAAGCAATAGACAAAAGACTATACGAGATTTTTCTTGCGTCTCGCAAGAAAAACTAGGGAAACTCCTTTTTATTACGTGCTATAATTGGCTCAACTTTTTTCTTCACATATGCTGGGTCATAATTAGCCAGCGTACATGTGTAGACAAAATCCTGATTTAAACCTGAGAACCAAGTTATTGCCTTACGCTTTATCACTGAGCTTTCTGTTTTTTTACCTTTATTACTTGTGTCAGCTATTGCTTGTGATATAACTGATTTCCATAAAAAATAGTATTTTTGTGTCTCATCTGATGTGCTGTTTTTTTCGTAGTGATTAAAAAATTCTTGAGAAAAATTATTTGACATTATAAGAAGATGTCTTGAAATCATTTAAGTAGCTAATTTATTAAGCATAACGGTAATCATATTAAAGAAAATATTGGTTTTTGAGGTAAGAGGAGAATGTTCGTAATCTTTGCTCATGCGCCTAAAATTGGAGAGCCAAGCAAAGGTTCTTTCAACTATCCAACGTTTTGGAATAACCTGAAATCCTTCAGCTTCGGGATC
>NZ_JACVWV010000037.1 GCF_014534705.1 Wolbachia endosymbiont of Pentalonia nigronervosa
TAGAGCGTTGTAGAGAAGCAAAGTCACACATGGGATAGGTTGTTTTTATACCCCCCAAAGAGAATTTGACGTTTATTTCTTTGTTTCGCAGAAGGTCTATTCAATAAATTTGTGTAAGATACTATTTTACATAGTACAGATCGTAAGTATTTTATGATACAGCTTGAATAATTTTTTGTTGACTTGCAAGACGGTATCTCTTGCTCTTCTGAATCTGAAAGATTTGTCGCTTCTGTAACTACACTTCCTTCATCATTCATTGACCCAAAAGAATTACTTCTTTCCTGTTTTCTCGCTTTTTCAGCCTTTACTCCTTGACATACTAAACATACAATAAAAGCAACTAAAATTGTCGCCATAACACAAGCTACTGTAATACCTGCAATACCTGCAGTACTGAATTTATCCGCACCCTCTGCTGTTTCTGCTAGTGTTTTAAACGCTTCTGCTGATTTTTCTGACATTTCTTTTAATTCCTCTACAGCTTGTGTTAGTTCTGCTACTTTCTCTTCATTTTCTGCTAATTTCCCTCCAGTTTCCGCTAATTTCTTTGCTGCTTCTGATGCGTCTGCTACTCTTGCCAACTTTTCCGCTTCTAATACTTGTGATACTTCTGCTATTTTCTGTGCCGCTTCTTCTGCTTTTGTTGTCGCATCTGTTAATTTAGCTATTTCTGCCGCTCTAGCTGCATCTTCTGACGCTCTAGCTGCATCTAGTAATTTAGCTGCATCTTCTAATCTAGCTATTTCTTTTGCTTTTGCTGCTGCTTCTGTTGATAATCTAGCTACTTCTTGTGCTCTAGCTACTTCGTCTAATCTAGTTGCTTCTAATTTTTTTAACGCATCTTCCAATTTTGCTGCCATTGATTGAAAGTCGCCGTTATTCGTCATAGCTCTAAACCAATTTGCTGCCTGATAAAACAATTCCATACTTATCTCCCATTAAAGTTAAAAATTCATACCTCTATTGTAATTTTTAAATAGTTAATTTAGTATTAATTCAATTTGTTATTGAGAAATTTTATTTAATTCTCCTTCTGAGGACATCAATTTGCAGTAAACAAATGAACCTTGCATTTTTATAAATTTTTTGATATTGTAATCAAGAAATCGGGGCGTAGCGCAGCCTGGGTAGCGCACTTGGTTTGGGTCCAAGGGGTCGGGAGTTCAAATCTCTCCGCCCCGATTCATTAGGTACTTTTTAAGTGAGCCAAGGTTTTCATATATTTTTAATGAATTATGATTATAAAGTAATTGACAATTACTAATTTATAGGATCTAACTTATAAGTAAGTTAACTATGCATGGAGGTATAAAATCTTGATTGAAGTATCAGTTCATTATGGCGATGTAGACCGAGCACTTCCGGTGCTAAAAAAAGCAATCCAAAAAGAAGGAAGGCTGCTTAAAATGAAAAAACAATATCACGAAAAAAAATCAGACAAAAGAGCAAAAAAAAAAGCTGAAGCTAGAAAGAAAAGGTATCAGCAAGAGTGCAGAAGACAGCGTTATGGTTGGTAGGTTTATATGAATATTCATGAGTATCAAGCAAAAGGAATTTTACATAAATTCAATGTTCCAGTACCAAAAGGGTTCTTTGTTACATCTATAGGAGAAGTAGAGTCACAAATAGGTCAGTTAAAGTCTGACGTATATGTAGTTAAAGCTCAAATTCATGCAGGTGGTAGAGGTAAAGCTGGCGGTGTAAAGCTGGCAAAATCTATTGAAGATGCTAAGCAATTTGTACAAAATATGCTCGGTTTAACTTTAGTTACACATCAAACAGGCCCAAATGGACAGCAAGTAAGAAAAGTGTACATTGAAGAAGGCTCAAGCATTAAGAAAGAGTATTATCTCAGTTTAGTAATTGATCCGAAATTAAGCAGGCCAACATTTATCTTCTCACCAGAAGGTGGAATGGATATCGAAGAAGTAGATAGTTCTAAAATTATAACAATTGATATCGATCCTGCTGCTGGTTTTGCTAGTTTTGATAGCAACAAGCTAAATAATGGCTCTAACTTAAGTCCAAATCAAATAGAAAAAATAACAAGTATTGCCAAAAATATATACGAAGCATTTGTAGCAACTGACGCAAGTCAAATTGAAATTAATCCATTAGTTGAAACAAATTCTGGTGATTTTATTGCCCTGGACGCTAAAATGAATTTTGATGATAATGCTTTATATCGTCATCCAGAAATTTTAGAACTCCGCGATTATGATGAAGAAGTAAAAGAAGAAATAGAAGCTTCAAGATACGGATTAAATTATATCAAAATGAATGGTAGTATCGGTTGTATGGTAAATGGCGCAGGTCTTGCTATGGCAACAATGGATATAATAAAATACTACGGAGCAGAACCGGCTAACTTTTTAGATGTTGGTGGCGGAGCAAACAAAGAAACTGTAACTGAGGCGTTTAAGATCATATTATCTGACAATAGCGTAAAGGGAATTTTAGTAAACATATTCGGTGGAATAATGCGTTGTGATATAATTGCCAACGGTATTGTTGAAGCTGCAAAAGAGATTAGTATTAATGTTCCTCTGGTAGTTAGGTTATCAGGAACTAATTTTGCGGAAGGGAAAAGAATCTTAGAAGAATCAGGATTGAACATTATTGCTGCAGATGAACTTGATGAAGCTACACAGAAGATAGTAAAAGAGGTGAAATAAAAATGTCAGTTTTAGTAAATAAAGGTACAAGATTAATATGCCAGGGTTTCACTGGTGCACAAGGTACATTCCATTCAGAACAAGCGATTAGCTATGGTACTATAATGGTAGGAGGAGTAACTCCTAAAAAAGGAGGAAGTTCTCATCTCAATTTACCAGTTTTTAATACCGTAGCAGAAGCTAAGGAAAAAACAGAAGCTAACGCTACAGTTATATACGTTCCTGCTAAATTTGCTGCAGATGCCATACTTGAAGCAATAACTGCAAAAATAGAATTGATAGTTTGTATCACAGAGGGCATTCCTATATTAGATATGGTCAAAGTTAAGCATGCACTCACTGGCTCAAAAAGCCGACTGATTGGTCCTAATTGCCCAGGGATTATTACACCTGAAGAGTGCAAAATAGGAATTATGCCTGGACATATTCACAAACGTGGACACATAGGAATTATGTCTCGTTCTGGAACTTTAACTTATGAAGCAGTAGCACAAACAACCGCTGTTGGTCTTGGGCAGTCTACATGCATAGGAATAGGTGGAGACCCTGTTCATGGTATGACATTTGTTGATTGTATGGAACTCTTTCTCAAAGATGAAGATACTCACGGCATTATAGTAATTGGTGAAATAGGTGGCAATGAAGAAGAGGATGTGGCACATTTTGTTAAAACAGAGAAAACTAAAAAGCCAATAGTTGGTTTCGTAGCAGGAAAAACAGCACCTCCAGGAAGGCGTATGGGTCACGCTGGGGCGATTATTTCCTCTAGTGGCGGAAGTGCCGATGCAAAACTAGAAGTGATGCAGAGTAGTGGTATTGTGGTTGCAGAAACTCCAGCAGTGATTGGTAAAAAAATGTTCGAGGTTATGAACAATTTGCACTAGAAAATGCTAAACCTTTTATGTTCACGAAATAGACCTTGTATCTTGAATTTTTACATATAACATTTTAATAGTAACTATAAATCTCAGTGAATGTTTTTAAGAGTATTCAAAAATATATTCTTTTTTTTGGTCAGCATATTATTTGTCTCTCCCATATTATCGTTAATATCAATCCCATTTACCAATTCAGCAAATTCTGAGTGGGTGATCAGTACACTCTTTCCTGAATATATACTCAATACATTAATTTTAATGATAGGAGTTGGTGGCGTAGCTTTTATATTTGGTGTAATTCCAGCTTGGCTTACCACATTCTTTTCATTTCCTGGAAGTAGAATTTTTGAAATTGCCTTGTTTTTTCCAATATCAATACCAGGGTACATAGTAGCATTTGTGTACGCAAATACACTTGAGTTTTCAGGTCCAGTGCAAAGTTTACTAAGGGAATTTTTCCAATGGAGCAAAAATGATTATTGGTTTCCGGAAATAAAATCACTTGGCGGCGGGATATTAGTCATGGGATTTAGTTTATATCCATATGTTTACATGCTAGTTCGTTCAAGTCTTAAGAATGTTAGTAACTCAGTCACTGTTGCATCAACACTTGGATTTTCTCCATTACGTAGTCTGTTTTCTGTCGTTATCCCATCTGTACGTCCATCTATCGTGGCCGGATTATCCTTAATAATGATGGAGGTCATCACAGATTTTGGCACACCACAATTCCTAGCTATCGATACTTTTACAATCGGAATATATCGCACTTGGTTTTTACTGCACGATAAATACTCAGCTACTATTTTAGCAATCGCAGAATTGTCCTTCATTATAGTATTAATAGTCTTGGAAAAAAGTCTACAAAAAAAAGGTATATCCTACTCGTCTATAAATACCAATTCAGATTATCACAATAAACGCAATATAAATGGCTCTATACCGTTAATTTGCACTTATATCGTGTGTGCACTGCCAATACTGATAGGCTTTATCTTGCCAATAATTCCATTGATATATTGGAGCATAGAAAAGAGTGTGTTCATCTATGATACAAGATTCTATAACATAATAGCAAATAGCGTCAGTTTATCATTTTTTACTGCATTACTCTCGATTAGTATTGCAATAATAATGGGATGTACTGCACGTAAAAATAAAGTAATTAGCTATATAGCACGTCTCATCTCAATGGGCTATGCAATACCAAATGCAATTATTGCAATAAGTATCATTATATTCTTGAATAAAGTGTCATCTACGGTTACTCAACATATTGCAAAGATCAGTTTAGTAGGCACTATTGGTGCTTTGATCTATGCATACTTATTCCGTTTTTTTGCTATATCATTCAAAGCAGTGGAGTCAGGACTTAATAAAACACCAAATGAAATCGAATGGACTGCATATACTATGGGCCATGGTCCTATTTCAACATGTATCAATGTTCATATTCCTTTAATCAAGAAAAGTATATTATCAGGTTTTTTGCTTGTATTTATGGATACTATAAAAGAATTAACTGCAACTCTTATCATCAGACCATTCAATTTTGAAACTATTTCAACCAGGATATATGAACTTGTAAGCGATGAACGTTATAGAGAAGCTGCACCGTTTTCGTTGATTATTGTCACAATAGGTTTAATTTCCACAATAATATTATTTAAACTTGATAATGCCTTCAAAGAATAAATAACAAAAGTATATTAAATTGAGTTTTCTTTCATCATAGTTAATGTTAAGTTAACTAACTGCTGTTAAGAATAAGCAAGAATTATGAAGTAAATATGGTAACATAAATAAAATGCAAAAAGCTCAGTAGTGCTAAAGTCGAATTAGAGTTTAGAAAGACTACTCACATAATATCAATATAAGCTTTGCTGCTTTATGGTGTGAGGCTAGAGAAATATTGACAAATAACTGCATTTATGATAAAATTATAGAAATTTAGCAAGGAGAGGGTAACATGTTCAAAATATATAAATCTTTTAAGTTCGTTAATACTTGTTTAATTTTATCTACAACTGTCTTACTGACTGGTTGCTTTGCGACGATATTTTCCAACCCTACTCAAACAATTCAAATGCAAGTAGTAGATAGTCAGGGTAATTTGCTAGAAGGAGTAAAATGCACTGCACGTTTTCCTGAATCTGGAGTGTACTATTCTCTTACATCTAATCCTGGACAAATAACAGCTCAACGGGGGTCAGGGCTATTATTTGTTAATTGTAAAAAAGCAGGTTATGAACAGTCAGATGTAATGGTAGGTGAAGATTTTAATAAGGTTACTTTGCTCAATGTAATATGGCTTCCTGGTTTTGCTGTTGATGCAATTACTGGAGCTTATAAACAGTATCCATCACACTATATTATAACTATGAGAGAGTCTGCTGGATCCTAATTTGAATCAGGTATGAATGCAAGTTCACTAGAAACATAAAAATTAGTTTTGAATATAAAAAACAGTTGTGATTCTAGGGAAAATTTGCTAGTCTAGCATAAATTATTTTTTGTAGAGGTGTTAATATGGTAGTTTTATCAATAGTACTATTTGTTTTTGTTTTTTTATTAAACACTACTGCTAAGTTATCGGTTTGTTCTCTTATGTTTGTATTATCAGCACTAGTTACAAATGTAATAACAGACTTATACGGTAAAAGAAATGCTACTAACATTTTGCTTGTATGTATAGCTATCAGTATAGCTTTAATGTGGCAAAACCTTAGTTTCATGCTCGTGGCTTCCTTTATTTCACTATTCATATCACTTCATTTTAGTATGTCTACACTTGAGGCACTTCAGCCAATATTTAAACGTCAATTTCACATAGAGAATTTTACTGCTTTGTTCAACTGCTCACTAATTGATAGCAGTATAATAGCTATAAGCTTAATGAAACAAACCTCTTTTAGTAATGCTTTAATTGTAGGTTTGAAAGACTTTATTTTTAAGATGTCTTATACGTCAGTAATATGTTTTGTCTTATTAGCAGTATTTGGCTTCTTACGCCAGCGCAAGTACCACTTGAGATCAAATAAGCTGATTGCTTTTATTATCAATCATTAACAATAGGATTTTTAGAAAACAAATAAAATAAGAAAGATTTAGTGTTAAAATAATATTCTAAAAAGTTTTGCTATGTAATTTAGTTCTCTCACATCATTCATTGCATAAAGTGATATGATTTTTTCTTCAGCATCTGGTATTTCTATGTGAATCTTACCCACTTCTTGACCTTTTTTGATTGGTGCGGGTATCATGTTAAAATGTTTAATATATACCTTAATTTTATCATGCAGACTACGGTTATATGTTATCACAACATCGTTTTTAACTGTCATAGGTACCTTTCTATTTTTTCCATGCAAAACATCTGCTTCTTCAACAATGCTGTTCTGAGTAAATATTTTCTTGGTAGTAAAATGATTCAAGGAATATTGTACCAATCTTCTTGCTTCTTCTATTCGCTCTTTCTCAGTACTTAAACCATTGATAACAATAAATATTCTTCTATCATCTCGCTTTGCTGATATAGCAATTCCGTAGCCGCCAGCATTTGTATTACCGGTTTTTAAACCATCAACTCCAACATCGTAAGAAAGTAAAAGATTTTTGTTTTTTTGCGTGATTCCATTATATGAAAAATATTGTTCAGAAAATAGATCATAATACTCAGGGAAATCGGTAAAAATCCTTTTTGATAACACTGCTAAATCCCTCACGCTCATAAAGTGGTCTTCATCTGGCCAGCCACTTGAGTTAACAAAGTGGCTATTATTGAGGTTAAGTTTTTGTGCTATTTCATTCATTTCAATCACAAAATTTTCCTCTGACCCTGCAATACCTTCTGCTAAAGTTATGCACGCATCATTACCTGAAACTATAATAATTCCTTCTAATAATTCTCGTACTGTCACAAATTGCCCTTCTTTCAAAAACATAGAAGAGCCTTTTCTTTCCCACGCCTTTCTACTTACTTGAAACTCATCTTCCATATTAATTACCCCAGCTTTTAAATAATCAAAAGCTACATATAAAGTCATCAATTTACTCATCGAAGATGGTGTCATTTTCTCATCAGCATTGTGTTCAAAGATAAAAGATTCTGAAGCTAAGTCTAAAATTACTGCTTGTTTTGCTTTGGTTCTAAACTGATATGCATGTAAGTGAAAAGGAAGTGCAAAAACCAATAGTAAAATTATATATCTGCTCAACATATTCATAACTTAAGTATACTAATCAACGGTATTATTTTATAAGAGTTTTTCAATAAAATTATTATATAATGTAAAAAAACTGCATATGTATCATATTTTAACATATAAAAACCATGAACCAAAAATAGATGATAGTGCTTTCATAGCAGGAGGTTCATATATTGTAGGTAAGGTTGAAATTGAAAAAGATGCAAACATTTGGTTTAATTGTGTGTTGAGGGGAGATGTTGGGTCAATAAAAATAGGTGCAGGAACAAATATTCAAGATGGAACGGTGATTCACGTTGATAGAAATCCTGGAGGTGATACGGTTATTGGTAATATGGTAACAATAGGGCATTCCTGTCTGTTGAATGCATGTACAATTCATAATAAGGCATTTGTAGGCATGAACTCCACTATCATGGACCATGCTGTAGTTGAGTCTGGAGCTATGGTTGCAGCCGGTTCTTTAGTAACAGTAAGCAAAGTAATAAAAAGCGGACAAATATGGGCTGGTAGACCAGCAAAATTTTTTAAGAAGATGTCTGATGAAGAAATAAAACATATTGCAGAATCAGCAGAAAATTATATCATGTTAGCAAGGGAGCATAAGTTATAGTGAGATAATTTTTTGGTTTATAGAAAACTTGGGTCTTGAATTTTTACTGAGCAAGTAATAAAATATATACATATGGTTTTTTCAATTTGTTATGTTATGTATAGATAGTAGCACTAGCCTGACGCAGTATATTGCCAAAGTAAACCATTTTCCTATGCTATCTCAGGAAGAAGAAATACAGTTAGCAAAAAATTGGCACGAGCACCAAGACATTCCCTCAGCACATAAATTGATTACTAGCCACTTAAGTTTGGTAGTAAAAGTTGCCATGAAATTGAAAAATTATGGACTGTCCCTGATGGATTTAATCATGGAAGGAAACATCGGGTTAATGCAGGCAGTTAAGAAATTTAATCCTGATTTAGGATTTCGCTTCTCAACTTATGCTGTATGGTGGATTAAAGCTTCAATGAAAGATTTCATATTAAAATCCTGGTCGTGCGTAAAAATAGGAACAACACAAGCACAAAGAAAATTGTTCTTTAGTTTACGTAAAACAAAAAAAAGAATTTTACAATATTCCAATAGAGAAAACTTAAGCGATGAAGACGTAAAAGCTATATCCAATGAGCTTTCCGTATCTGAAGAAGACATAGTACAAATGGATCGTCGATTGGCTCAAAAAGACCTCTCATTAAATGAGAGCATTAAAATAAATAATGAACCTGCAAAAGAATTACAAGAGATGATTCCTTGCAATTCACTCAATCAAGAGTTAACCTGTCAAAATAATGAAGAAAGAGAGTTAAAGGAAGTGATTTTAAAAAATGCATTGGCAACCTTAAATGAAAGAGCAAGGGACATTTTTGTCAGTAAATATTTATCTGACCACCCTAAAACACTAGATGAACTTAGTAAAAAGTACTGTGTTTCAAGGGAGAGAATAAGACAGATAGCTGAACAATCAATGGGAAAGGTAAAACAATATATACAATCAGAAAGTTTGAAATTTAGTTTATATGCGTAGTTATTTTATATTTTTACTATTTTTTTCAATTGGTGCCTTTGCATCAGTGAGCGATGTAAATTTGAAAGAAAAATACAAAGATTGGCTCGTATATACCGCATTGGAAGATGGAGAAAAAGTATGTTATATTGTATCTTATCCTAAAAAGAAAAGTGAACACTATACAACTAATCGTAAGCCACATGTAATAGTCAGTTATGTTAATACAAAAGCAGATGAAGTAAGTGTATCTTCAGGATTTCAGTATGATAAGGAACCTGTAATTCTCAATATTGATCAAAAAATAAAATATAAATTACCAGTAATAGAAGGAAGCTTTGCATGGGCGGACAATACAAAAACAGACCGGGATTTAGTACAAAAAATGAAACAAGGGTTATCAATGGTGGTTCTTACTAAAACAAAAGCAATAACAGTTGCTGACACTTATTCTCTTCTTGGCTTTCAAAATGCATATAGAAAAATGCATGACTTATGTCAGCAAAACTAGCTCTTGTGCAATATCTTCATAAATTTTTGTTAAATCCTTATCTAATACTAAAGGATTTCCATAATCAGATGCTTGGCATATTCGTGGATCTATAGGAATTTCACCTAAGAGCTTAATTTTTAACTCTTCAGACATCTTTTTTGCACCTTCTTTTCCAAAGATATATATCTTCGAGTCATTCTGAGTAAAATAACTCATATTTTCTATGATGCCAATAACTGGTACACTTAATTTTTTAAACATGTCATAAGCCTTACGAGCATCAATTAAAGCAAGTTCCTGCGGTGTTGAAATTATAATTGCACCAGTTAAGTTAAACTTTTCTGTCAGGCTCAGATGCACATCCCCTGTTCCAGGTGGTGCATCAATTATCATGTATTCTACGTCAGACCATTTACTTCCCATTAGTAGATTATAAAGTGCTTTCGTGACCATAGGTCCACGCCATATTGCTGCCCGACCTTTATCAATAAAGTAACCAATAGAGGTAGTTTGAAGTCCATATTTTTCTATAGGTATAGCTTTACCGTCCTGTATCTCTGGCTTTAATTTTTCAGTACCAAGCATTTGTGGAATCGAAGGGCCATATATATCTGCATCAACTAACGCAGTTTTATATTTTAACTTTACCAAAGATAGAGCAAGGTTAAGAGCAATCGTAGATTTCCCCACCCCTCCTTTACCTGAAGCAACAACTATTATTTTTTTGACTCCTTCAATATTCAACTTTGGTTGTGTGAACTGTTTTTGGTCTGCAGAGTTCGTAGTTACAACAGTTACTTTTGTTACACCTAGTATTAATTCAACAACTTGTTCGCACTTTTTTCTCAACACCTCTGCTTTATTTGCCTGCATTTTATTGGAAAGCTCAAGTGCAAAACCAACATGCCCTCCTTTAATAACAATTGCAGATATAATACCAAGAGATACCACATCTTTACCACTTTCTTGATCTATAACTTCTTTTAAGCTTTCCGTTATAACTTCTTTACTAATATTCACACAGCTATCCTATCTTTCCTTTAGTTATACAAGATGTAGCTAAAAAGCATAAGTTTTTGTTGATCAATGTATAACATTTTCGGTAGAATGTATGTCTGTAGTTATAGAGACGATAAATGGTAACTAAAAATAAAAAGTCACTTGAAAGTCCCAAAAATCAAGATAATGAAAAAACGTCTTTAAGCAAAAGTAAAAGGGATTTTATAACTCTGACTACATGTGCTATGGTTGGTATTGGAGCTGGAAGTGCACTTTGGCCATTGGTTAAATCAATGAACCCTTCTGCTGAAATTTTAGCAATGTCTACAGTAGAAGTAAACTTATCTGGAGTTCAAGAAGGCAAGGGAATAAAAGTCAAGTGGCAGGGTAAACCGGTATTTATTCGCAAACGCACCAAACAGGAGATTGAAGCTGCCAGAGCTGTTGATGTAAACACTTTAAGAGATCCTCAAACAGATGAACAGAGAGTATGTAAAGGTAAAGATGAGTGGTTGATCATAAAGGGAGTATGCACCCATCTCGGATGCGTACCAATTGATCACGCTACAAAAGATGGCAACGGTTGGTTTTGTCCTTGTCATGGTTCATATTATGATACATCTGGTCGAGTCATTGGAGGCCCCGCACCAAAAAATATGGATGTACCTGATTATTTTTTTCCAAGCGATGACGTTGTAGTAATTGGTAAAAAAGCTTAACACATAGTTCACACAATGGTATCAACTTAAGAAAAACATTGCTTTCTAAGCTTTTATAGTTAACATACAAATTACATAAGAAAATGCACAAAAACATGAAGTAACATACTTTTGACATTAATTAATTTACTATTATAGTATATTGTAAAAAAAATAGGTAACATTTATGATAATTGAAATGTCTAAAGAAAATAGTGAAAGGCTTTTGTATGGTTTTGAATACCTTAACAAAGTTGGCCAAAACTATTTTGCTTCACAAAATAATAGTAATAATAGTTCTACAAGCTCGGGGAAAAAATTTATTAATGCTCTTCTGCTCACTCCAGTCATCGTACCTACTGCTATAACACTATCATTGATGGGTTGCACTTATTTATGTTTGAATGCCGTTAAAGCTCAAGATGATGATTCTACACTATCTAAAGTGGCAAAGAGTGCAGTAAGATACTTAATTTATCTTGTTGCTTTTGTATTTTTATCTACGTGCATCGTTCTAGAAGATGTCTTGAAATCATTTAAGTAGCTAATTTATTAAGCATAACGGTAATCATATTAAAGAAAATATTGGTTTTTGAGGTAAGAGGAGAATGTTCGTAATCTTTGCTCATGCGCCTAAAATTGGAGAGCCAAGCAAAGGTTCTTTCAACTATCCAACGTTTTGGAATAACCTGAAATCCTTCAGCTTCGGGATCT
>NZ_JACVWV010000038.1 GCF_014534705.1 Wolbachia endosymbiont of Pentalonia nigronervosa
TCATTATATATCTTATTGCATTAATAATCGCTCTAATATCGTGTTTTCTTGGCCTTCCTATTGCCCCTTGTGCAACGTATGGCTCTAGTATTTCCCATTCTTTGTCACTTATGTCACTTGGATACATTTTTTTACCTCTTAATTCTACATTTGCTTTAGTATATTTATCTTTTCATTTCTTTTCAAGACATCTTCTTAACGCTGCTATTGATTTTATTTTTCAAAAATCAGGTAAACCTTATCTTGGTTAGCTATATATGAAACACTAGGTCTACATGCGGACTATAGAGTAAGATACCACATTCCGAAAGTGTCACCAGTACAATATGTTATAAACTTTGGTAAAGAAGCTACTAGGAAAGCGTAGTGCGGAAAAATCGCATGCTGCGTTTGATGAGGCGGGAGCTGGAAACGTGAATATGGAAATTTGGATTGAGGCTCAGTATGAAAAGAATGGATCAGCCACCAAACCCTAAAGTAGGCGCGCCAGCTCTCGACCCTACTATGTCACTTGGATACATTGTTCCCTCTCTGTTTTTACTTACTTCAGTGTACTCTCTTCTTCTTTTCTTTTCAAGACATCTTCTTAATTTTAATATAATCTCTGGCTTGTACCTGGTACATTTACGTCACTCATTGATGAATTTGGATTTGATTGTTGTATTTCCTGCACCATTTCCTCAACTATACTCTTTTCTTTCAAAAGTACTTGTCTTTCTTGTTCTGTGCATGTATTTGCTTTTTCTATTTCTCCAATGACACTAGATATTAATTCATTAATATTTGTATCGCTGCACTGATCTGCAAATTTTTTTGCATTGTACTCACACTCAGTAAAATTCTTGTTCAAATTCCCAAACTGATCAGTTAATTTTGATAATTTATCGAATTCTTTTTCGCCAATAGAATCAATACCCTTTAATTCTTCTCCTAGCTTCTTATACTCACCACACATGTCTCTATACTTTTCTTGATAATCCATGTTTAAAACTAGATAAATGTACAGCTGCTCTAAATTTTCCCTCACACCTTGATTCTCCATTATCGCTTCTATAGGTATCTTAAAAAACTCAGCTTCTGCATACATTAAATCAATGGCTCTTTGTCTAAGTGTTTCTTGCCCATCAACCTTTTTTACCATTTCTCCTACTACTTGACCAGCAATAAAGCGTCTTATGGTATCTTCTATTACTTCATTTATCGCGTTACTGCTATCTTCCTCACTTAATATTTTTTCCTTATTTTTCCCTATCTCCCTCATCACTTCATTAAGCATTTGTTCCGGTGATGAGTTGTGTTCCATTACATGCTTCGTCACTGCTTCCACAATTGCATCTTCACTATCTTCAACTATGTCACATAACTCATCATCAAATTTTGATTTTTTTAATGCATATCTAAATGATTTCATTGCTGTTTTTTCTATCTCCAACCTGTGTACCCTTTGATCTGCCTGCTCAGCCCTTTGGCTTGCTTGTTCTATTTTTTTATCTTTTTCTCGTATACCTTCTTGTATTTGTTGTATTTCTTCTTCCATCCTTTTAAACCACGTTTTCTCTTTTGTAAATTCTTCCTTCAAGCACACAATATATCTATCCAAAATCTGTATTAATATTACTCGCTTCCTTTCTTCTCTTGTTGCTTTTCTCGGTCTAAACATCATACTCTTTGTCTCATACACAACATTATCCACAAATTCTCTGATCGGATGATCACCATCTGTAAATTTATGTAGATTTTCTCCTTCTTTGAGTAATTTCATCCATTCTTGCAACTTAGCAGACGAGCATCCATCTATATATTGCCTAATGTGAAACTCCCTACTTTCCGGTATTGCAGCATTTTTTTCAAATACATCTGTAAAATACGCTATATCATGTAAAAACATACCTTCTGCACAATAGCTTCTGAATAACTGCTTCATAACATCTCTATATACCATCATTGGTAAGATAAAGCACTTATCGGGAGTTATTTGTTCTGATCCTTTCAACGCTGCTATTATCTCTTGTTTCTCCTTTTTCTTAAATTTAGATTTATCTATTAGCAACATAGCATCATGGGCCCCTTTTGAATGTTGAATCAACACTATGAGTTGTCTTGAACCTTCTTTTAACAGCTCTTTCACTTCATCTTTGATAATGTTTAAATTTTTATCTTTACCACACCTGTGTTTTAGATCTCTCAAATTATCAAGCCAGAGTTTCTGATAACGATCAGTGTAATTATCGATTAATTTCTCAAAATTTTGTTTCATCTTTGGCAGGTTAGTTTTATGCTCTGCAAAAAGTTCTTGTGCATTTTTTAAAAACTCATTGCGACAGTAAAGTAAATCAGATTGCCGCCAAATTGTTATATTTCTCAATTCTGCTACTACGTCTTTATTTATATAACTTGTACATTTATCTATATTTTGGTGCAAAAAGTTAAATGCTATTTTAGCAAACATTCCGTACCTAAAACTATTTTTTATCTCTTTTGACGCTTCATACAACCCGTGCATGACCTCATTAATATTGGTTAGGTCCTTAAATTTTTCATCTGATGAGTTTTGCGTGTTTTGCTTATCTGAGTGAACCTTTCGTGCCAATTCTCTATACTTATCTGTAACTATTCCTTTAAAAGATGCGGCATATTGTTTCATTGCTTCTTCACTATAACCTGCACTTCTAACCTGAGCTAGGCTTTCATCCAAGTCACTTAAAGTCTGTGAAGAAAATCCCATTAAATGCAATGCCCATTCCAACTCTACATTACAAACCATTGCGGACCCAAGAAAATTTAGGTGTTGAATACTTAATTGATCTTGAGCTGTTAAACTACCTGAAGCTTCTGGTAGCTGTTGTCCTATTTGTACTGCTGACGATTCTTCAGAATTATTAAATTGTTGATTTCTATTCATATAACCTCCACTTTGTTGAAAAAACACAATACGATGAGTGAGCACTGAGGTAAATATCACCAATGCCATCCGATGTAAGAAAAAGTAGCTTGAATATTTTTCTGCTCTTTCCTTTTGACTTTCACTTAAAACAACTTCCCTAACTTTAGCGCTCCATGGCCACCACCAGTAAGCTTTGATTTCACCAAGTGCTGCAAGTAACTCTAAACTCTCTTTTGCCAACGCAATATTATTTTTATGTTTTTCTAATAGCTCTTTAGCATTAAAACTTTTTTGTTTACATAAGTACTCAAGTATAGTAGGGCCAAACCCCCACCACAGCACTTGATACCTTCTATGGCTTGATAAAAAATCAATAATATTTTCCTGTTGCATAACTTAATTTCTCCCTATGGCAGCACCTTGACTTATATTTACATTGCTCACCGAGGTACCTTGACTATTAAAGCTCATAATTGCAGACTCAATTGCAGCATTGATTGCTTCGGTTGCATTTTCCGCACTTAATATTTTTTCCTTATTTCTCCCTATCTCCCTCATCACTTCATTAAGCATTTGCTCCGGTGATGAGTTGTGCTCCATTACGTGCTTTGCCACTGCTTCCACTATTTTATCTTGATCATCTTCAACTTTATCGCATAGCTCATCATCAAATTTTGATTTTTTTAATGCATATCTAAATGATTTCATTGCTGTTTTTTCTATCTCCAACCTGTGTACCCTTTGATCTGCCTGCTCAGCCCTTTGGCTTGCTTGTTCTATTTTTTTATCTTTTTGTGCAGTCTGTTCCTGTTCACTTTTTTGTATTCCTTCATAAGTTGCTCCTAACCAGTTGATTAGGCAATTACTTGGTAAAAATTTTACATCTATATTACGAAATTCCTTGGTAAAACGCTGTCTTCGCTGTTCTTCATATTCTTCTGATACGATCTCTGCAGCATACATAGCAACACGTAAAGCTTTTATTGTTTTATCCTCACGTACATCTTCATCATACTTGTGAAATATATCTGTAAAATGATACCAGAATCTTTGCCATCTTGTAATGTCGCTAGTCGGATTTTCTTTTCCTCTTGCTACCTTATACTCCTTAAATAACGAGTATAGCACGCTATACACTTCTACTATATCTTTGTTAGACTCCTTCTTTATCTTACTTTTTAACTCCTTGCCATAATCAACTAGTACTCTATCATCACCCGTTGCCATGGCTAAGTAACTTATTTCCAATGTTTCGTATAACACAGTATACGTTTTTATGTGTTGTTCCTTAGACTGTGGATCAAGTTTGCTTGCTAAAACCTTTTCATTTAAGAAATCTGATAGATAATACCGTATATCCCTGAAAATACCAACTCTACGATTAGCCTTTCCACTTTCTCTTTTTTCTTGTAATTCCTTTTCTACCTTCTTTAAATTACCCAGTACAGTTTTTACAATTGGGGAACCACTAGATTCTAAGATACGTACATTCTGACTCCGAGAATCAGCAAATTTCCCATCTTCACCAACAATATTAGACATCAACTTGGATTCAACACTGTTATCAAAATCAAACAATACCTGGTACGCGCTTCTTGCAGTTGTAAAAATTGATTGTGAGGCTATTTTCTTCAACTCTTTATTATCAAAAATGTTGATTAACGATTCTGAATGTGCTCCATTTACAGCTAGCACTCTTATTATATCTAAATATTTTTCCTTCTTCTCTTTGTCCTTTACATTTTTAAACTTTTGTGCAGCATAATCTATACATTCACCGAAACCATAATTTAGAGATGACTCTCGCAAGGACTTTTTAGCTTCATTTATACTTTCATTTGATTTTGTATACTTGTATAGCAAGTTATTTTTGTTGCGGGCATATGCACGAGAGCTAAAATAATAGTCAAGTAACTTATTATACTCAGATTTAACAAAATCTTTATCTAAAAATTTGTTATCTTGCATCTTTTTTATAATCCCTTCCTTAACTTTATCAATTTTTGAGGAAAGAGATTTTCCCATACTTTCTAACTTTACTACTTTATCGCGTAGAGCATTTTGTAAACCACATACATCACCGGCATTTTTAGTTATTTGCTTAAATTCATTAATTGTTTCATCTATTATTGATTTACATTCTTGAGAAAAATCAGCATTAACAGCTGCTTCAATGCTGTTAGAAACATCACAACCTTCGTTATCATCACGGTAACACTGCAGACTAGTACCTGCTAATTGTGCTACTACCGTAGATTCTACCAGTGACTTTCTAGCAGTACTTTCTAATTGTATTCTTCCACCTGTATCACGTTTTATTTGTAATAATCTATCTTTTCCATAAAACCCCTCCACTTTTTTGTAGTATTCCCTTTTATAATTTTCTTGAATATTACTTAATTCTTTGATGTTAACATGTTTCTTATCACTAAGGTATTCCAGCTGTTTATTAGCAATATCAAGGGAAAGCTCACATTTAGTCATTTTAGATAAAAAGAGCATGTCAAAGTTGAAAATTGCCCGAACAAGCCAATACTGCCAGAGCATGCAATACTTTGCCCCTAATAAAAGTTGCACCAATTTTGGGTCACACTCATCAATAGCTGCATCTATGGCTGCCTTTCTTTCTGTGGAACTTAAATGCTTTGCCTTTCCATTTTCATCAAGAAGTTCTATTTCTTTTTTATCATTTGTTTGCATTTTTGCCTCATACTTATACTAAGTAAGTAATGATAACAAGAATTACATAAACAAGCAATACTTAATTTTCAATAGCATATCCCCTTGATAAAAGAACACAGGCCGAAGCATTATACCAAACAAGAATAGATAACGATTGTTATCTATTAGAAATCTCATTACATTAGTGGACCTCTTTCGAAACCGATTTATGGTGAGAGGAGAAGTGCAAGCGAGCATCGCGGAATATTTGGATGTATTTAAGGAGTATAGACAAGTTTTAATGACAAAATTGTTGTCAGAAGTAGGTTCGTTAAGGAATGCTTTTTTTTAAATGCAAGTTCCAGTAGTTAGTGAAGCTTACCAATGACCTCAATCTCCTCGCCTTGCTTTTTGAAATAATCTTTTATGTCTTGTAAGTTTTTAGGAGATATAATTAAAGCCATACCAATTCCGCAATTAAAGGTGCTTAACATTTCACTTTCTACTATATTACCCTCATTCTGCAACCACAGAAATATATCCGGCCATTTCCAAGAATCAATCTCTATGTCTGCAGAAAGACCTGCAGGAAGAATGCGCGAAATATTTTCTACCAATCCACCACCTGTTATGTGTGCAATACCTTTTACTAGTGACGTTATAGATAATAAAGACTCAACATATATTTTTGTTGGCTCAAGTAACACTTCACCCCAAGATTTGTTGTTCCATGGAGATAAATCATTATAGTTTATACCTAAGTTTTTAAAGATGTGACGCACTAAAGAAAATCCGTTTGAGTGAATTCCATTTGATTTTAACCCAATTATGTAGTCTCCCTTTTCCATAGCACTGCAGTTTGGAAGAATTTGACTTTTATCAACTACACCTACTACAAAACCTGCTAGATCATAGTGATTGTTATTATACATTCCAGGCATTTCTGCAGTTTCTCCTCCAACCAACGCTATCTTGGCCTGCTTACATCCTTCTGCAATACCCTGCATAACGGACAGTAAAGTGCTCTCACTCAATGTACCAGTTGCAAAATAATCCAGAAAAAATAAAGGTGTAGCACCTTGTGCAAGCAAATCATTCACACACATTGCAACCAAGTCTATACCTATAGTATCATGTTTATTTGTTTCTTGGGCTATCAATAACTTTGTACCTACTCCGTCAGTTGAAGAGACTAGCACAGGATTATCATATTTTTTACTTAATGCAGAAAAGTCAAATAATGCTGAAAATGAACCTATTTCACTTATTACTTCTTTTTTAGTGGTTCCTTCAGCAATGGGTTTAACTTTTTTTATCAATTTATTATATAACTTAAGATTAACCCCTGATTTAGAATAAGTACTCATAGTTGTTTTACGATTATTAACACTATATTAATGCCTGAGTACAAAAAGTGCAATGAAACTTTCTTGCAATTGATTATCATATGCTTACCATTATAAATTAACTCAATGATATATCCTCATTTATAGTTATTTAATGAAAGAAAATACTAAAAACACATTGTTAATAATGGAGTTGCTCTCAGGGCGTCTACTGCATGATATTGCTAATTCTATGAATGGAATTATGTTTGGCTTGGAAGAATTTGAAGACGGTGATCAACAAGAAGCATTGTCATTAATTAAAGAAAGTTTTAATAATCTACTTGCACAATATAAAGTTATGAAGCAAGCATATTCTATTTCAGACGATAACCTTAACTTTGGTCAGACTGAATCGAATATTCACAATTATTTACTAAAAAAAAAATAAAATTTACATGGAAAACAAGTAGCTTTCGTGCTACAACACGCTTAATTGAAAAGATAAATAAAATAATTTCCAGCATGGTATTGACGATATCTAGTGCAATGGTAGATGTTGAACAAATATCCATTCTTCTGAATGAAGCAGAGGGTGGAACACTATTAACCATAAAAATTTCTAATGAACATAAAACTTTGAGCAGATATTTAGTGGATAAATTTACTAGTAAGGACAATATTGATTTGGATACAAAAAATATTAATACTTATCTCGCATTATTGTTGTTAGAGCACTATAATACTAAAGTTCACTTTAACTGTGAAGACAGTTTTATAGAAATGGTATTTTATCTATGATAACGAATTTTTTACAAGGCAAAAAAGGGTTAATAGCTGGGATAATAAACAAAAGATCAATAGCGTATGGCATAGCAAAGGTACTTTCAGAGCACGGGGCAGAAATTGCAATTACTTATCAAAATGAAGACATTAGAAAAAAATTGTTGCCTATTGCAGATGAATTGCAACTTGATAGAGAGTTAGTATTGAGATGTGATGTTGTAAATGAAGAAACAATAGATGCTACTTTTAATAGCATACAAGCAAAATGGAAAAATCTTGACTTTTTAGTACATGCAATCGCGTTCTCCGATAAAGATGAATTAAAGGGCAAATATATTAATACCTCATTAAGTAATTTCCTCAATGCAATGCATATATCATGTTATTCTTTCACTGCTCTAGCACAGAGGGCTGAAAAGATGATGCAAGATGGTGGCAGCTTACTTACTTTATCTTACTATGGAGCTGAAAAAGTGATGCAAAACTATAACGTAATGGGCTTGTGCAAAGCGGCACTTGAAGCAAGTGTCAAATATTTAGCGTGTGATTTAGGGCCACAAAATATCAGAGTAAATGCCATTTCTGCTGGTCCTATCAGAACCTTAGCATCTTCAGGAATAAATGACTTTCACTTTATTTCAGAATGGAATAGGGATAATTCTCCACTGAGATGTAACACTACTATTGAAGATGTTGGAAAGGCAGCACTATATTTATTAAGTGACTTAAGTAGCGGTACTACTGGAGAAATTTTGCACGTTGATTCAGGATATAATATTGTGGGAATGAAAGTTGATAATGGAAAGTAGATCTTGCAAAACATGTTAGAGATTAGACCTTGTATCTTGTAAAAAGCATCTAATGTTTTAAGCTTAAGCATGAGATGGAGAAGGAAGACACTCTCTTAGATATAAAATCTGTGAAGGAGATAAGAGCTTGCGAGCAAAGGAGTGGTACGTGATAGGTTTGTTAAAAAGATTTAAAATTATTGCAGATAAATATCGAAATAGATGCAAACATTTTGAATTAAGATTTAATTTGATTGCTGGAATTTACAATTTCAAGTTGTTGATATGAATTTTGAAAGAGGTCTACTCCCAGTGTTCCTGATACTTAATCCGCACTATCACACTTTGGGACCATATATCTGGAGCCATATGCCTAGTAAAAAATATTTGTTTAATTTTAAAATATAATGCTACAATGATGTTATATGTAAACATGTAGTTAACAGTGTATAATAAAAAGCGGAGATTCAAGCCTAACGCTCACGATTATTCTTAGCATGGTTACAATTAACATGGGTGAGGTTTGGCAGTCTAACCTTTCCTAAAAGCAGAGCTGTATAGGATAGAAGGTAGGTACATTATGTTGACGGATCTTTTGACGTGGAAAGAAGTATTGGGCAAGTTGAAGAAGGAAGGTGTCTTTGTTTCTTTAGAGGAAGATTATCAAGATGAGTGGGAGTTTTTTGATCTGTTAAGAAGATCAATGAATTATAAAGGTTTTAAACAAGCGTGTGCAGGCAAATCTTTCAGCAAAAATTTTAGGGAATGTATAGATAAGTATATAAAACTAGCAAATCAAGCGGAAAAGGTTGCAAGTAAGTATTTTGGAAAGAAAAACGTGAAACTTCAAGCTTATTACACGGAAGTTGAGAATACTTATAGAGTTTTAAACATCAATCTTATTAATTACAATAGAAGTGAGCCAATAGGAATTAGTGATATTTTACAGCAAGAGAAAGATACTAATGAGCTAAACATCTATTGCAATAAAAAGCATGAAATACATGCTTACCGGAAAGGTAAGGAAAGACATTATAAATTTAAAGAGGGTGTACGTTATGAAATGACAAGCACTTGGTATGTACAGGATAAATCAGGAAGCACTGCAATGTGTACTATGATTATGAATATAAGTAATAATGGCATAACTGAAATACTACAATTTAATGGTGAAAATTTTGTGCCATCGGAGAAGATTCTAGAGTTGATAAAACAAAACGATGAATTGTATATTCAGGAACTTCCATTACATGGTGCTGTAATGAGATTTTTAGAAAGCAGTAAAGCTGCATCTAAATATTGTGCCAATTGCTAATAGTGATCTACAATGTGACAAATCTGTAAGTGACAATCAAGGTATTGGACATGGGAAAGAAGTGAACAATCTGGATCTTAGTAATGGTGCTCCTGCTCTTTTTGTTACTAGCAGTGATGCATCGACTCAGACGGAAGTTGATTTGCAATCGATAGCAACCCAAAAGGAGAAGGAGATAGATTTGCAGCATATTGAAACTCAGACAGAAGTTAGTTCACAACAAATAGGTGGGTTAATATCAGATAATTGCATGTTGATGGGAGAAAATGCTGAATTGATGGAATTAAATGAAAGATTGGAATACGGGATTATTCTTTCTTTAAGAAATAAGCTTGAAGAAAAGGAGCAAGAAAATGTAAAATTACAAGCTGAACTGAACCAAACAAAAGAAGAGTTAACAAGCATGTTGAAGGAGATGGAAAAAAGACTTCAAAGTATGCATGAGAAAAAAGAAGGGCTAGAGGAAAATCTCAGAAATATTAAAGAAGCAATGAAAAGAGGAGAGAAGCAACTTATGATAGTTAAGGGA
Source organism: Wolbachia endosymbiont of Pentalonia nigronervosa (assembly GCF_014534705.1). Taxonomy (GTDB): domain Bacteria; phylum Pseudomonadota; class Alphaproteobacteria; order Rickettsiales; family Anaplasmataceae; genus Wolbachia. Next base: position 10,289 of record NZ_JACVWV010000038.1, read on the forward strand.
GACAATGAAGCATTATGTGAAAGTAATAATAAGTTACAAAGTATAAAGGAACAGAGGGATCAAGAAAAAGCAAGATTGCAAGCTAAGCTAGCACAAAAAAATGAAGAGTTATCGAGTTTGCAAGAAGAAAATAAACAAGAATATGAAAGTATGTCTGAAGTAATAAAAAATCTAAGGGAAATTTTAAAGATTGTTAGCACAGAAAATGAGGAATTGAAAAAAGATGTGAGATTTTTCGAAGAAGATGCAGAGGAAGGATGTATCCTAATGCAGAAGAGGGAGAAACGTATAAAAAGTTTAGAATTTCAAATGCAAGAGTTAGAAAATGAGCTAGAATTCGTTAAAAGAAAAAAAGAACAGTTCAAAGAAGAAGCGGAAGATGAAATAGATGGGCTTGGGCTACAAGAAGAAAGTGAAGTTGATGGATTGGAATGGGAAACAGTACCTTTAAATTTAACATCCGATGAGTTCGATGTTTTTGAACTAGTACGTAAGAATGAAGAGTTGAATAGAAAGCTTAAGGAATTAAAAGAAATAATTGAAGGTACGGCACAGACGATTTGTAGGATGGAATGTGAATCCCAGAGTGACAAAGAAGAAGTAAAATGCTTGAAAGATCAAATAGAAGCATTGGACAAAAATACTTGTCATGAACAAAGAAAGTTCAATGATCAATTTTATACTATAACGCCTAATGTTTTTAATAGTTCTCCACCAAAAAAGAGAAAATTTTCCGAATCTTCAAACGATAGCGCATATAATAGTGATGATGAAGATGGTAGCCTTTTTTGCAGTTCAGTAATGGAGCGCGTGAGTCATCAACAGATGTATGGTAAAAAGTGTAAGGGGGAGTGTTAAATCGCGTCAAGCTGCCAAAAGATAGATGCTGATTCCGGCTATCAAGGATGGCAAAAGTTCAAAGTAATGTAGTAATTCCATTTCTAAGTTTTTCTGGGAGTGTTAAATAAACCATATGCGTCAAGTTAAGGAACATAGAGAGCTTAAGGTAGATATTCTTGGGGAGTGTTAAATAAACCATACGCGTCAAGTTAAGGGAAAGTAGCATAAGAAAAAAGGAAAGTGGTAAAAATTACTTTAGATGTTAAGAAATAAAGCTAGTAATTAATAAATTCTTCTAAAAAAATTATCTTATTTTAGATCAAAACTTCCTAAAAAAGGGAGTGTTAAATAAACTGTGTCAAACCACATTTTTAGCTCAACTCAAATTTCAATCTTCCAGGAAAGAAAATGTCAAGCTGAGATATCCCAATCATGCACAGGCATCGTCCATTTTTCCTCTGCCTTCTTTATAGCACAATATACCAACTTATACAAGGCATTTATGCTGGTAAATGAGCCCTTGGTCTTAGAAGATGTCTTGAAAAGAAATGAAAAGATAAATATACTAAAGCAAATGTAGAATTAAGAGGTAAAAAAATGTATCCAAGTGACATAAGTGACAAAGAATGGGAAATACTAGAGCCATACGTTGCACAAGGGGCAATAGGAAGGCCAAGAAAACACGATATTAGAGCGATTATTAATGCAATAAGATATATAA
>NZ_JACVWV010000039.1 GCF_014534705.1 Wolbachia endosymbiont of Pentalonia nigronervosa
GAGCCATGTACCACACTGATTCCATGAACCTTCTTAGCCGATCTTCGTTTTTACTGTGTATTCCTTTTACGCTTTTCAAATTTGCAAAAATTTGTTTCCATTTTGTTTCTTGTATGCATTTGGTAGTTTCTCCTTATTTATTCACGGTTAAACTACCACTTTTTTCTTATTTTGCCAAATTTTGGTTCACAGAGCCTAGAACGAAAAAATTTGCTTAAAGCGGACTTTTAACTTTTGGAATGTCATTACGTTGTCGATACGCCTATCAAGAAACGACAAAGTATTTACAAAATTCTCTGAGTAATCGTTAATAAAAAAGAGCATTGTGCTTAAATAAACTCCAGCTAATATTGCGCGTTTTGTGTAGTAGTTAAAATCTGTGGATTGATCATGAATGCCATACCAAATTGCACTGACAGTTTTGTACAAAATTTTACTAGAGAAGTACGTATTTTTTGGTAGTACAGAGAATAATAGAATATCTCTTAATAGTTCTCTATAATTTGGTAGTTTGGCATAATTTGCAAGGCGTATACGAATTGCTAATTTTACTCGCTCACGTATTTTCATATCTTCCAAATTGCAGTTCTTTAACTCATTTTCCATTGAGTCATTTAAATCTTCTGCTATATACTCTAAAGCACTATATATCCCATCTTGAAATTTACAGAAGCTATTAGCTAAATTAAGATCTGTGCACACCTTCAATAGTGTTGCATCACTTATTCCTTCAAACGGTATAGCTTTAATTAATTCATTTATTATTAGTTTATTCTGCATTTTGAAGCCCCATCGAAGTTGATTGTAAACGAATCCTTTAAATTTTCAAACATTTTGCAGAAAGCTTCACCGCGCTCTTCAAAATTTTTCCACTGGTCGAAAGAAGCACACGCAGGGGAAAGTAATATTGTTATTTCTTCCTGATAATCAAAGGCTTCACTGCAAGCTAGTCTAAAAGCATTCTCTAGATTATCACATTTTGTAAAATTTACTTTACTTTCCAAAGTACTCGCAAAAACTTCGGTAGATTCTCCAACCAAAAATGCTTTTTTTATTCTGGAAAAGTGCTTGCTTAGTGGTTTTATACCTTCCATTTTACTTTTCCCGCCAACAATCCAATATATGTTGTTGTAAGACAATAATGCTTTCTCACTTGCTTCTGCGTTAGTAGCTTTACTATCATTAACAAATGACACATTTTTTACCTTGCCCAATAACTCATTTCTATGTTTCAACCCTGAAAAGGATCTAATTCCATCAATAATAGTACTATCATCTATTGCAAGTAATTTACATACAGCATACGCAGCTGCTATATTTTCTGCATTGGAGATCAAATTTACCTTGATGTCACCGTTGCTTAATAAGTTGCAAAGTACTTCATTGCCCTCTTCTGATATTGGTATTTTATTTCTAGTAAAACTGTTGAATATTCCAGCAGTATTATGCCCTATAACTGCTGTTTTACTGCCATTTATTAACTTTGATTTAATTCTTATGTAGTTTTCCATGCTTTTGTGCCTGTCTATGTGATCTGGAGTGATATTTAGCAATACTGCAATGTCCACATTAATAGACCTCTTTCGAAACTCAATTTCTGATGGCAATTTTGTTGTCGAAGCTGAGCTACGCTCCTCCTGCGGTGCTTCGCTTGCACTTCTCCTCTTACCATAAATCGGTTTCGAAAGAGGTCTAATTTCATCAATCAACTCTAGTTGAAAAGAGGAAAGTTCAATTACGTAAATTTCTTCGTCTGCATTTAAATTCAAAACAGGATTACCTAAATTCCCGCCAATACCTACTTTTTTTCCTGCAAGTTTTAATATATGGCCTATCAATGATGTGGTAGTTGATTTACCATTTGTTCCTGTAATTCCTACTACCTTTTGCTTTGCAGTGAGAGTTTCAAGAAATAATTCAATATCAGATTTTATTTTGCATTTTGCAAGTTTTGTTATCCAATGCAATTGTGGATCCAAACCAGGACTGATAATCAATGAATTTATTTCGTGCCAGTTATATTGTTTAGGGTGAATAAAATTACACTTTTCATGCACTCTTTTAGCCTTTAAGACTTGTTCATTATCGTCATCCCATGCATAGACTTTTGCTCCACTATTTATTAGTGCATTAATAACGGATAAACCGGTTTTGCCTAGACCAAAAACTGCAACACTTTGATTTTTGTACTGATCTAACCGTATCATTTTTGCCTGTTTAAGTTGCTTTCTTTACGCATATAGAGACATTTCCATAGCTACTTAAATGGTAATTTTTATCGTCCTTATTAACATCAATATGTGATGAAAGAGTCTGCTCTTTTATGTACTCAATCCACTTGGCTACTGCTTCTTTAGTTTTTTCATCTTCTGTTTTGACTATCACCATGATTCGATCGGATATGTGAAAATCCGCCTGTTTTCTGGTTTCTTGAATAAGTCTTACTATATCTCTTGCAAGCCCTTCTAGAATTAATTCATCGTTTAAAGTAGTGTTGAGTATCACAACTCCTTTGTTGTTATCAAATACAGAAGAAAATTCACTATTTGCTTTTAATAGCAATTCATACTCTTCTTTTTGTATAACTAATTCATTTCCTAGCAATATCTGCTCATTTTCAATTTGCTTCCATTTTCCTTGTTTCACACACTGAATTAGGTTTTGAATTTTGTTTGGCATCCTCTTTCCCAGCAGTGGAAAGTTAAGTTTTAGTTCCTGTGATGCAATCCCTTCCAATTTGTCCACCAGTTCCAGTTTTTTTACATTGACTTCATCTTTTATCATTTCTTGATATTCTTCTGTAAAAGAAGATCTATAGTAAATCGTTATACTGTTAAGTGGCTGCCTTATACGTATGTTGTAGGTATTTCTAATAGATAATGCAGAATTGCATACTTCCCTCACAAGATCCATTTTAGTAATGAGTTCTCTATCAAATTCTTCTTGTGCTGGAAAATTAGCTAAGTGAACTGATATCTCTTCATATTTAAGCCCCTGCCAGATTGCTTCTGTTATCAATGGCAGCAAGGGGGATGCAGCTCTTAATATGTAGTAAAAAACTGAATATAAAACGTTATAAGCATCGATTTTATCTTGATCTAAATTGCTCTTCCAAAAACGCTCACGATTACGACGAATATACCAATTATTTAGCACTTCAAAGAAATCCACTAAAACCCTGCAGGCTTCCTGAGAATTGTAGTTATCCATAGAGATTTGGATTTTTTGTACAGCTTCAAAGCACTTAGCAATCATGTAACGATCGATTGTACTTTTATAGTTTTTACAAAATTCAGCTTTAATACCATCTGCATTTGCATACATAGTGAAAAAGTGATAACTATTCCAAATAGGCCTCACTACATTCCTCAGTATATCTCGTATTGAATTTCCTTCTTTATCAAGCAGCAAGTTGCCACCGCAAACTATCGAACCAGAGAGCATTAAAAAACGCAGTGCATCAGAACCATATTGGTTAAAAACCTCCATAGGATCTGCATAGTTATTCAAACGCTTGGACAACTTTTGCCCTTTTATATCTAAAACCACACCATGGCATATACAATTTTTAAATGGTTCTCTATCAAATAGAGCTGTAGATAGTACGAACAGTGTATAAAACCAGCCTCGAGTTTGTGCTATGTACTCAGTAATAAAATCTGCAGTTTCAAATCCCTCTTTGTTTTCAAATGGATAATGAACCTGTGCAAACGGCATTGAGCCAGACTCAAACCAGCAGTCAAACACATCAGATACACGACGCATGGTAGACTTTCCTGTAGGGTCACTTGGATTTGGCCTTGTCAAAGTATCTATAAATGGTCTATGTAAATCTTCTATTTTAACATTAAAATCTTTTTCCAACTCTTCTATTGAACCATACACGTCTATTCTAGGATATCGGGCATCATCTGACTTCCATACAGGTATTGGCGTACCCCAAAAACGATTACGTGAAATTGACCAATCATGTGCTCCTTCAAGCCACTTTCCAAATTGACCATCTCTAATGTGAGATGGGGTCCAATTAACCTTTTTGTTTAACTCTATCATTCTATCTTTGAATTTTGTGACTGCAACGTACCACGAAGGCATAGTACGGTAGATCAAAGGAGTATCGGTTCTCCAGCAATGCGGGTAATTGTGGATGTACTGTTCAGTTTTTATCCAATTACCCTGTTCTTTTAATTTCTTTATTATTGTATCATTAGTATCAAAAACATTCACTCCAACCAAATCTTGAACTTCAGCTGTAAAATTACCACTATTATCGATCGGGCAAATTGTGGGGATATCATGACTTTGGCAGAGATTAAAATCCTCTTCACCAAACCCAGGAGCAGTGTGCACAACTCCAGTACCATCTTCTTCAGTGACATAATCGGCAGTGAAAATCCGAAATGCATTTTTTGTATCTTTAAAGTAATCGAACAATGGTTTATATGTAAGACCTACAAGATCATCAGCTGTAAGCTCTACGTTACACTCTGTGTGTACAATACTGTTCTTTGTGCAGTGATCAATAAACTTTTCTAAGTAGCTTGCAGCGAAAATACAAATTTCATTATTGGCAAATATTGCACAATATTTAATTTCTTTTCCTATTGCCAAAGCTAGGTTGCTAGGCAGTGTCCAAGGAGTTGTGGTCCAGGCAAGCAATTTACATTTTTGTATAGCATCTTTAAATTGTCGTGGTTTCTCTAAAAGTTCAAATGCAACAGTTATAGCTTTGCTTGTCTTTTCTCTATAAGCATTATCAAGCCTGGTCTCAAAATTGGATAACGGAGTCTCACATGCCCAACTATAAGGCACAACACGCACTGATTCATATACTAGATTCTTATCATATAACTGCTTAAACGCCCACATAACTGATTCCATAAATGATTTATCCATGGTTTTATAGTCATTATGAAAATCCACCCATCTTGCTTGTCTATTAACATATTTTTCCCACTCTGATGCAAATTTCATCACAGAGGAGCAACAATGATTGTTAAATTTTTCTATGCCAAATTTCTCTATTTCATTTCTACCGGATATTCCAAGTTCTTTTTCAGCACCCATCTCAGCCGGCAATCCATGGCAATCCCAACCAAATCTTCTTTCCACACGCTTTCCTAGCATTGTTTGATATCTTGCAAATGCATCCTTTATAAAACCAGTGAGTAAATGTCCGTAATGAGGCAGACCATTTGCAAACGGAGGTCCATCATAAAACACGAAGCTATTATCCTTAGAGCGTTCTTCCACTGACTGCTCAAAAATTTTATTCTCTTGCCAAAATTTTATTATTTCTTCTTCAATTGATGGAAAATTAGGGCTACTTGTTGTATCAGGATAATGCTTATTTTGCATGTTCATTTGTAAGTATATTAAGGCATAAGGATATCCAATTTTCTTTGCAATAACAAGATCATCTTAATGGCAGCAGGAAAATCTAATTACTTTTTGGCTATGCTATATTGACATAACCATCTTTAATAGTTAATGTTCTTTAGTAGGTTAAAAGAGGGAAAATTTATGACAGTATTTTTAGACGAGTTACATAGCAAGGCTCAAGCTTATGGGATAAAAAATGCAGAGTTTGAGAAAAATGTTAAAGATTTTCAGGAATGGAATAGGCAAATTGGAGAGGGACTTCCAGAGTTAGTTGATAGAGCATCAAAATTAGCAGAACAAACAACACATTTTAACAGCAAAAAACGTAAACCATCAAATGGAGCAAGCGGGCTTTTTTGTGTTGCTCTATCTCTATTTACTGTTTTAGCAGGAGTAGTGCTAATGACTCGTGTTAATATGACTCTTGGTGCTATCATAATAGCTGTTGGATGTTTAGGTTTGGCTATTTCTTTATATAAAGCCCCACAATTTTCACTTCAAAATTTAAGTGAAGCATCACAGCATAAAGGAGGAGTTGAAAAATAAATTGAGCTTATAAGCTTCAATTTTTTGCCTAAGTACCTTTCTTCTTTTCAATATATCTACATATAAGGATTGATAATTCATATAAAATCAGCATTGGTATAGCAAGTCCTATCTGGCTTAATACGTCAGGAGGAGTTAAAATTGCCGCTATAATAAAAATTATCACTATGGCAATTCTACGTCTATTTGACAAACTTTGTGTAGTTAGCAACCCGACTCTGACCATTAATGTAAGTATGACTGGAATTTGAAATGCAGTGCCGAATGCAAACATAAACTGAATTACAAGATCTAGGTACTCACTTACCGATGGCATAAATTCTATCGGTATACCAAAAGACTTACCGCTGTTTTCAAATGTGATAAAAAACTTCCACGCTAAAGGAAATATGTAATAGTAGACTATAGTTGCTCCAGTTGTGAATAAAACAGGTGTTGCAATTAAGTATGGTAATAGAACTGCTCTTTCACTTTTATATAAACCAGGAGCTAAAAACATATAAAATTGCCATATAAAGACAGGCGAAGAGAATAAGAAAGCACTCATAATTGCAACTTTAAGGTATACAAAAAATGCTTCTGTTAGATCTGTATAGATGAGAGAAAAGTCATCATTATCTTTTGTAACCTCTATTAAAGGTGAAAGTAAAAAACGATATATGCTTTCTTTGAAATAGTAGCATAAACCGAAGATAACACAAAAAAACAGAAAACAAAAAATTACTCGTTTTCTTAGCTCTGCAAAATGTTCAAAAAATGAAGTCTGTTTCATATAATAAGTGCTATATCTAACATTCTGAGTGCAAAAGCCCACTCATTATCGTACCATGCAGCAACCCTGCATATATCTCCTGTAACATACGTACCGGATAAATCTACAATTGCGCTATAAGGATTATGTACAAAATCTATAGAAACCATAGGTTCTTTGCATACAGAAAGCACATTAGACCTCTTTTGAAACTCAATTTCTGATGGCAATTTTGTTGTCGAAGTTGATCTACACTCCTCAAATACATCTAAGTATTCTGTGGTGCTCGCTTGCACTTCTCCTAAAAATTTCTTACCATAAATCGGTTTCGAAAGAGGTCTATTTATCATTTCATGTGTTGCGTTTTCAAATATCTCATTTATTTCTTTAGCCGTTACTTTTTTATCAGTTATAAATTTAAAATCAACCATAGAAACATTGGCAACTGGCACTCTTACTGCAGTGCCATCAAGCTTTCCTTTTAATTCTGGAATAACGGAACCAATAGTTTTTGCTGCTCCAGTGGTAGTAGGAATCATCGATAGTGCACAAGCTCTTGCTCGGCGCAAATCTTTATGATTACCATCAAGAATATTTTGATCGTTTGTGTAAGCATGTATGGTAGTCATAAAACCACTTTTTATGCCTACACTAGAGTGCAAAATTTGTGCAACCGGAGCGAGGCAATTTGTAGTACAGGACCCTGCTGAAATCACTCTATGTTCCTTTTTAAGCATATGATTATTTACACCATAAACTATTGTTACATCACTATCCGCAACCGGGGCAGAGACTATTACTTTCTCTGAGTTGTGTTTTGCTGCTGCCGCATGTTTGTTAAATGCACCAGTGCATTCTAGTACTACATCAACATCCCAAGGGATATTTTCAGGATTACGTTCCCTATATAAAGGAAATTTTTTATGATTTATCGATAACCAACTTTCGGAATCGCTAAAATCAACATCACCATTAAATTTACCATGTATAGAATCATACTTAATCAAATGCGCATGCAAACTGGCATCTAATGAACCATTTACTGCTACAACTTCTATTTGCTTACTGTACTTTTCTACTTCAAAAATGGCGCGCAACACACTTCGGCCTATCCTACCCAGCCCATTAATTCCTATACGTATTGTCATTTTTTATCTAAAAACTTTAATTATAGTAAATATTATTTAGTATTTCATTCATAATTTTTACTTCCCCTCTAAATAAAGTCTCATGTATAATAGTATTGCAGTGCACACTGTAACCCTCATTCTTACTATAATTTTCAAGGAGACTTCATTATGAACAAGAAATTTTTGCATTCACAATTATCACTAAAAAATCTAGAAGAAAACGGTATATTTTCCGGCTATGCTAGTATTTTTAATATCGTTGATAAACAAAATGATTTAATTCTACCCGGAGCATTCAAGAAAAACTTGAACGAAAATAAGGTAAAACTACTTTGGCAACACGATCCTAGTGAACCTATAGGCAATATTATAGACATCTATGAAAATGACGTTGGTTTGTATATAATTGCACACTTGCTTTTGGATATTCAAAAAGCAAGAGATGTGTACTTGATGTTAAAAGCTGGAGTGATAGATGGGCTTTCTATTGGTTATGTGCCCGTTAAATATGATACTGATTATCAAACTGGAGCTAGAGTGTTAAAACAAGTAGAACTATGGGAAGTGAGTTTGGTTACCTTTCCAGCAAACTCAGCTGCCCAAGTGGTTGATGTAAAGAATCAAAGTGACGAACAGGAAATGCTGATTAGAGCAATACAAAAAGCAAACGAAGTACTTATCACACCGCCAATTGAAAAATAAAAAAAATCTATTAAAAATAGAAAGACGTTACTTGACATTATTTAAAAATTGATATACATACTAGTATACAAGCTTTATTAATAATTACCCTACTTAATAATAGTTAATAAAGTGTAATCTTCTCTAAATTTAGAGGAAGTTTTAATAGTAATATGTTGAGATGATGCTATGTCAGGTAATGACTTTAAAATTGGTAGTGAAAAGAAAGAAAAAAAACTCAGTTGGTCTATCGTGTTTGCGTGGCTGTATCTGCATACATTTGGCAAGATATTACCAAAAAAATGGAACAAATGGGCGGAGAATATTGTTGAACCTTATGAAGTTACTAATAGTGATGACATAACAGAATCTGGAGGTGATAAGGATATTACCTTGGATTCAGAATTACAGACAAAAATCAAGGCAGAAGCGATTAATAGTGATGAGATAAGGCAACCTGGGGATGGTCAGAGTTTTAGCTTGGATCCACAATTGCAAACAGAAACTGATGTAGAAATTACTAATAGTGATAACCCTGAAGGTGGTGAGGTAAAAATAGGTGATAGCCGTGACTCTGGTATAAATGATGATGAAGATGAGCTTCGTTATGAGGATGATTTTAACATTCAGTTGTTACTAAAAAGATTTAAACAATCTCAATTAAATGAGGAATATCATCAACAAATCATTCAAGAGCTAGAAGAAGAGGTAGCACAATTAGAAATAGAACTCGAAATTTTAAAAGAAGCTTTTAGTGATGCAGCACAAGAAGTGGTAGCATTAAGAGAAGAGAACGAGCAAGTAAAAAAAATCATTGAATTATTAAGAGAAGAGAATAAGCAACTTAAGCATGATCCCACAGAAATCAATGCATTAAATACTCGAAATACAACAGAAGCTACACCAAGAAAACCTAATACTTCTATGACGAATGTTGAAGAAAATGGTCATCGTACAAACTTACTTCAGAGTTTTAGTTAATAAATTTATTTCGTCAGCAAATTTTGGATCACTCTTTATAAAGCTTTCTATTTGTTTTACTGCATGTATCACAGTTGCATGATCTCTTCCACCAAAACTCCTGCCTATGTCAGGAAGACTTTTTTGTGTGAATTTTTTAGCAAGGTACATAGCTATTTGCCTTGGCCTGGCAAAACTTCGCAGTCTTCTATTAGAATGTATATCCGCAACCTTTATATTGAAAAAATCAGCTACTTTTTTTTGTATTTCCTCTATTGTAATCGATTTATGGTTTGATCTAAGAAGATCTATGAGAGTGTCACTTGCTGATTCTACTGTCATACTTCTGCCAATTAGTGAGGTGTGAGCAACTTTATTTAGTGCTCCTTCCAATTCTCTTATATTAGATTTGATATTTCTTGCTAAAAATTCGAGTACATCTTTTGGAATATAGATATTCATTTGTTCTACCTTGGACTGCAATATACCGAGTCTCAATTCAAAAGTTGTTTCATTAATATCTGCAACTAATCCCCAACCTAGACGGGATTTTATCCTTTCTTCCACCCCATCAAGATCACTTGGTGATCTATCAGCTGATATGATTAATTGTTTGTTTTGATCTATCAACGCATTGAAAGTATGAAAAAACTCTTCTTGTGTGCTATCTTTGCCACTAATAAATTGCACATCATCTACCATAAGTACGTCTACCGATCTAAATTGTTCTTTAAATAACATAATGTCCTTACTTCGCAGTGCTGTAATATATTGATACATGAATTTTTCTGCTGATAAATATACTACTTTTCTTTTTACTGACGTGGAATTTACTATATACCAAGCTACAGCGTGCATTAAGTGCGTTTTACCCAACCCTACCCCTCCATATAGGAATAGAGGATTACTACCTTGAATGGGATCTATAGATTCTGCTACACGCTTTGCTGCTGTAAATGCTAACTCATTTGGTTTTCCCACTACAAAATTATCGAAAGTAAACCTAGGGTCTAATGGTGAACCGAGGTTATGATTAATCTCTTCTTTACTTTTTAGCATTATGTTAGGATGTGAATCCTTTTCTTCAACTACTTGAATATCAATAGAGCATATACTATTATCTTCATTCTGCCATAACGATAATACTTTTTCCATATAATGCACTGCAATCCACTCTTTTATAAACCTTGTTGATACAGATAATAGAACTTCTCCATTTCTGCTGCTTATAAATTTGAGTGAACTTAGCCAGCTATTATATGTTGCTTCTCCATAAAGATTATAGAGACAAACCTGGATTTTTTTCCAAGCTGAATTATGATCAGTTGTTGTAATAATTTGATCGCAAGACATACCTAAAACCTTAGGACTGATAAAGTTCATATACCACACCGAGAAAAAATAATAATCAGAAAGTACTAGATAATCAATAGATTACCCAAAATATAAAGCTTATAGTTACAACACATGTGAAATTAGATTATGATAATTTATTGGTGGATTGTAAAGCGTGTAAAAACATTTATATCTATCATTTTTATTTAAAAATTTAATAAATTGCTAGGTATATGGTACAAGAGCGTGATGGCAAGGATTTAGGGTATGTACATCTGTAATTTGTATGCCTATACAGTATTATTCAAAAAAAAAATCATTCCAAAATTAGGTTGATCTCTACTTGACGTATATGGTTTTGTTAACACCCCATTGCCATCAGGAATCGGAAGGCCTATTACTTTACTTCTCAAGATTATATAATAGGCTTTTACGTAGAATCATTAAGCTAATGCTATACTTGAAAATATAGCAGATTAGAGTCTCGTACAATATTCTACTTCCTTTTGGGAAGTACTAGACTTGTTGGGAGTATCAGATGGTAGTTTGGCACCATCTTGTGCTGGTTGTACTTCTACACCTTTTAAAGCGTTATTAGGTCCTAATGCTTCGCGTACTTGTGCAGCTACATTCTGGCCCATACCAATATCCATACCCTGTCCGCTGTATACCACATCAACTTTCAACCCATGATTTATATTTTCATATCTCGCGAATTGACCAGGTTGAATAGGTAGTGTAGACATTCAAAAAGAAAGGAGTTATAATAACAATTTTTGAGAGAAGCTAAGGATGTTATACGACTTAAAAGATAAGCAATGGGAAAGGATAAAGGAGAGTTTACCCGGAAAGAAAGGGGATAGTGGAAGGAGTGCAAAGGACAACAGAAAGTTCATAGCAGCAGTGATGTGGATAGGGCGAACAGGAGC